>JAMOAC010000467.1 GCA_023621975.1 Bacillota bacterium
GGCAGAGTATTTTTCCCCAAAGCCGACTTCAATTTTAGTAAACGGCAGCATGTCGGATGCCTCAAATCTGGTTTCTTCTTTATAGAAATGCTCCCTCATCTGCAGGTAAATAAACTCGGCTATATCCCGTTTTCTCGTAACCATAACCTTGCTAATTTCATCTTGATTTAAGTATGTGGAAAATTTAGCCTTTGCCTGCCCGACCAGTTTGAATAACAAATCAGCATTTTTTTCGTAGTCAACATCAGACTTTGTCATTACGATTTCCTGCACAATCAGGTTTTCAGGTGTATCTTCTTCTCCTATACTACCGTCAGAATTAATTACAGCAATCTTGCCATCTTTTAGTTCTTTAATAATAATGGTGTCGTCAGCAGGGCGGTAATTCAAGTTTCTGGTGTCAAGGTCGAAATCATAATAACCCTCTTTAATCTCCAAAACCTGTTGAATAGTAGCACGTGGCACAGGTATGACAATATTGGTCACTATCTGGGTAACTTCCTCAACAGCTTGTTCAATACACTTTTTTACTTCTTCATTGATATCAACTGTCGGAAATGACTCTCTCGTTTTCTGAACAACGGCTGCCACGATTAACTTCCTGTATTCCGGTTTCTTGACATCGTCAAATGTTTTAACGTGTTTATTCAGTTCCATAACAGTCTTGTAAGCATTCTGGGCAATAGTCCTGGCCATTTCGCTTTTGCGTTCATCTGTCGGCACGGTATTATCCGGAATGGCAAGTTTTATCTGTTCGACAAAAGTATAACTGGCTATGGTTTCCTCTACCCTTGACGGCAACTCTACAATTGTTTTGCGGTCCTGAGTTGTAGAATCATCTACTTCAATAATATTTAATTTGCGGATAATGGAATTAGGATCATTAGCAGCATTGATAATAGCATCGTATTTGTCATGATGCACAATGTTCAGGCGGTCCACTGCATCAACGCCTGTACGCTCACCGTACGGCAAACGAAGTCCCCTTCCGATAGTCTGCTCGGTTAAAGTTTCCGAAGCGGAACGGCGTAAAGGAATGATGGTATATAGGTTGGTTACGTCCCAGCCCTCTTTCAGCATATTGACGTGAATAACAATTTCAATTTTATTATCCGGTTCTTCCAGCGAAAGCAACTGTTCTATATTCTCATCTTTTTCTGCTCCGGTCTGGTTGGAGTGGATTTCCAATACCTTATCTTTGTAATATCCCTTAAAAAAGGCATCGGAACAGATAAAATCCTTGAGTTTGCCCGAATGATTAGTATCCTTGGCAACTACCAGAACAAAAGGCTTGATTATTTTTTTGCCGTTTTCCCGGGCGTATTTTTCGAGCTCGGCCTGGGTTTCAATATGTATCCTCACACCGTCAACCAGTTTAATACGGTCAAGTTCATCGTCGGAATATTGCTCCGGGTCAAAGTTTTTGCGGGTAGCGACAGCAGGCACTTTGACAAATTTTCCATCCTCCAGAGCGTGTGCAAGAGAGTATTCGTACACAACGTTTTCAAACTTAATACTCCTACCGCTTTTCTCAACCTGAGGAGTAGCGGTAACTTCAATACCGAGTACAGGCTTAAGTTCATTGATAACCGCCATGCCCCGGTCAGCACGGTAATGATGGGACTCATCCATCAGCAGAACAAGGTCTGGCAACCCCACCAGATAGTTAAAGTATGATTCTCCCAATACTTCGTTAAGACGCTTCATGCGTGGCTCCTTGCCGCTGCGGGTTTCTGCATTGAGTTTGGATATATTGAAGACATTAATGGTAATCCCGCTGGTTCCTAATTCCTGTTGGCGGTAATATTCATAGTTCTCGCCGTGAATGATCCTTGGGGGTGTAGAAAAAGCGTCAAGCCCGCGAAAAACATACTTCGGATTATTTATATCCCCAAAATCCCTGATCAACTTATTGTAAATCGTGAGGTTTGGCGCCATAACAAAAAAGTTTTTAATCCTTTTTTCATAATAAAGCCAGGCAATAAAAGCACCCATCAGTCTTGTTTTACCGACACCGGTCGCGAGGGCAAAGCAAATGGACGGAAAATCACGCTCAAAATTTTTGAAAGTAGGACATAGTGAGCAAACCTTTGCTGCCTCTGCATCAAGATTAATATCTTTTTTCAGCGCCAATTCACAACATATTTTTTCGAACAATTCCAGGCTTTCGGCCTGGGGTTCGCGCAGTTTCAGACGGTTAGTGATATAACGGGTATTTTTATTCATTATCATCCACCTCCTCGTCTATTTCAGGAAGACCGACGATGTTCAGACTGTAACTCTCCACGCCAAAATCACATTTATTTAGGAGAACTTGGGGAATTTTCTTTACATTGATGTTCTCATATCGCTGATCAGCCCCGTCCTGAAATGCCTTACAGCAGATCAATAGTGACTCGTCCTCGGCCATCTCCTGGTGGATGAGGTCAAGGTATTCCAGGGTTACAAACTGCGTAGTTGTGAAGATATAATCCTTTTCAAAGGAATAACCTTGCTTCCAGAATACTTCACTGTCAGGTGAATATGTAAAGCCCTGATGTTTGGCCATAGCCGCCGCCAGCATATCGGCATTGTAACGTT
>JAMOAC010000422.1 GCA_023621975.1 Bacillota bacterium
CGGTTATAGGTCAGCCAAAGAAATGGCAACATGAGAGGAGGATACTAAGAAGTTTTTCCAATAAGCAATGGATTTACCAAATTTTGCACGGCATTTAATGTTGCAATTTATACGATTTTTCCTATTTACAAAAAACGCTTGACATAATTAAATTATTGCTGCTATAATATATAGATTTTGACAATCGATTCACCCTGTGATATAATATCACCAAACAGAAGATGAGGTGATGAAATGATAGAAAAAGGCGACCTGTTCCAGATAAAGAAGAGTATTGAAAATTTTGTAGGTGAGAAGGTACAGCTGAAAGCCAATAAAGGAAGAAAGAAGTCGTTTATTAAAGAAGGTATACTTGAAAATACGTATCCCAGCATCTTTACCGTGAAGTTTGAAAATGAGTACGAAAATACAAGAAGAGTTTCTTACAGTTATACGGATATATTAACTAAAGCGGTAGAAATTGTAGTATGTAGGGATAATGAAAGAATTGAAGTTGGCTGATGCCAGACAGATCAATATCCAATAGCTGTAATAGCAAAGAAATGGTAAAGAGAATAAAAAACCGGAAAGTAAAATTCCGGTTTTTTTATTTTATTTATTTTTCCTCCGAAACCTTTAAATTTAAGCAATACTGTAATAATTTTAAAACCTTGTCAATATATATTACTGTATGGATAAACTTCTTGACTTTTAGCCTGATGGCCGTTGCGTAGGTAAAATGTCTGCGAAAATTTATTGATAAATTAGGGGGAGGAAAGTTATATGTCTCTTGAGCTTGTTAAGGAAAGCATAAAGGTTAATCAAATTGTAGGAGAAGACAGCACACAAGCGGTTATTGAAAGTGATATCATAGTACCGGATACAAAACCTGATGTTGCGCGAATTTTACTGCTTGACGGGGACGTTCATGTTAATAGATTGGAAACCGTACAGGATAAAGTAATTGTTGAAGGATTAATTCGCTATAACATTATTTATGTGTCAGATGAAGAAGAGGCTTCCATTAAGAGTATCAATACAGCAGTCAGCTTTTCGGAAAACCTCAACATTGCTGGTACGAGACAAGGTATGAACTGCAAGGTAAAATGTGACGTGGAGCATATTCAGTATGAAATACTGAATAGCAGAAAAATAAGCACACAAGCCATACTCAGGTTAAACGGAATTGTTGCAAATGAGGTTGACAAACAGATAGTGAATGATTTGACCGGAGTAAATAATGTCCAGATATTAAGAAAAAATTACAATGTAAACTGCTTTGTGGGAAGGGGAGGAAGTATTACATCAATCAGTGAAAATATGGAGGTTCCTTCCGGTAAACCGTCAATAAGAGAATTGTTGCGTAATGATGTCAAAATTGGTAAAAAGGACTATAGGATTACTGATGACAAGGTAATTGCGGAAGGTGAAATTAACGTTTCCACTCTTTACATAGGCGACGACGAAAGGGGAAGCATACAATCCATGGAGCACAGTATCCCCTTTACCCAGTTTATAGATTTGCCAGGCATTACTGAGGAAGGAAGGGTTGAACTGGACTATAGCATTGAAAATTCGTCCTTTGAACCTGTAGAAGACAGCGATGGTGAACTGAGATTTTTGAAAGGAGAAATAGAGCTGAGCATCGACGCGGAGGGTTATGTAAGGCAAATTGTAGGAGTTATCGAGGATGCCTACAGCCCACGAAGCAAAATGGACATTGAGAAACAACCCTTCAATGTGGAGGAACCGATAGGTGAAAGCAAGAGCCAGATAATTCTGAAAGACAGCCTGGTACTGAATGATGAAAGCCCTGATATAATCGAAGTGTTTAACGTGCTCGCAAAACCCATTCTTTCTGAATACAGGGTGATTGACAACAAGGTTGTGATGGAAGGCGTTGTAAAGAATAATATTCTGTATCTTGCGGATAATGATGAAAATCCGGTTTATAGCTTCGAACAGGAAATACCTTTCAGGCATACTGTTGAGTTGGAAGGATTGACTCCTGATATGAGATGTAACATTTCACTGGACGTAGAACACTGCAATTATAGCATGATATCGGCTCGGGAAGTTGAAATAAGGCTTATATTGGATGTAAATACCGGGGCTGTAAACAGGATTTCGATTCCCTTAATTGATAAGATTGTTGAATCGCCAATTGATGAAAAAAGGTTTGAGTCACAGCCCAGTATAATCATTTATTTCGCACAGCCCGGAGATACACTTTGGGAAATAGCCAAAAGATATTATACCACCCTTGATGATATAAGGAAGTTGAATAACCTGGATGATGACGCAATAAGGCCCGGCCAGCAAATACTTATTCCAAGAAGAAGCGTCTGAAGAAGTGAAAAAGTGCAACCTTGCCTTAACATGTATTCAGGATGAATGTACTAAAAATATGATTTTTTGAAGTTATGTGAGCCTGAAGTTATTACTTCAGGCACTTTTTGTTGAAAGTAGAATGTTTTTTGTATATAATAATATATAATTGTTAATATAATAACAATTTAAAACTCAGGTTAATGATATGTTAAGTATCAATTGAGGAAGTTTTTATATTTATTTACATTAAGTGGACAACGGGTGTAAAAT
>JAMOAC010000198.1 GCA_023621975.1 Bacillota bacterium
AAGATATTATGTTGGCATTAGATGTTGCGGCTACAGAATTATACAATGAGAAAGAGGGGAATTATCATTTAGCAGCAGAAGGTGTCGTAAAAACGGCGGAAGAAATGGTCGAGTTTTATGAAAAATTGGTAAGCAAATATCCGATCATCTCTATAGAAGACGGATTAAGTGAAGAAGATTGGCAGGGTTGGAAATTCCTTACTGAAAAACTAGGCAGGAAAGTACAGCTTGTTGGAGATGATCTGTTCGTTACAAATACAGAAAGATTAATGAAGGGAATACAAAACAATACAGCGAACTCAATTTTGATCAAACTAAATCAGATCGGTACACTCACTGAAACACTGGATGCGATTGAGATGGCAAAAAAGGCGGGATATACTGCAGTGATATCCCATCGTTCCGGAGAAACAGAGGATGTAACGATTGCGGATTTGGCTGTAGCAGTGAATGCAGGACAAATTAAGACAGGAGCCCCTTCCAGAACGGATCGCGTTGCAAAATATAATCAACTTTTGAGAATTGAAGAATTGTTGGATGAAACTGAAAAATACGCAGGAATGACTGCTTTTTATAATCTGAGATAAAAATGAATAATATAGAAAAAGATGGCAATACTTGAAAAGAGAATGTTTGTAATTTTGTTATTGTCTCCGCCTTATGCATAGAGTTTTCAAATTTTATGCATAAGGTGGAGTCCTATCGAATCGATTTCAAATCCTTTTTTATTGATTTTCCAAAATAGCTGTGTTAGAATAGGTATGTTAATGACGAAGGAGGGGGTGTACAGTAGTGCAGATTGTATTTATGATTATACAAGTTATTGCGAGTCTTATTCTTATAGCAAGTATACTTTTACAGTCTGGCAAAAGTGCAGGATTATCCGGAGCTATTTCAGGGGGTGCAGAACAGCTTTGGGGAAAGCAAAAAGGGAGAGGATATGAGGGACTGCTCAGTCGAATTACAACGATTGGTGCAGCGCTTTTTATCGCGACTTCGATCATATTGGTTTATCTCCAATAATGATTTGGAAATGGCCATTTTAATTAAACAATATAAGACTTAGAAAGAAAAAGGGAGGCATTACAAAAATGAGTTTTGCTATACTTGCGCCAATTGTAGGTGTGATTGCATTATTATTTGCTTATATGTTATCCGTTAAAATTGGTAAGGTAACTGTTGGTACGGATAGAATGAGGGAGATTTCTTCTTATATCCATGAGGGTGCAATGGCTTTCCTGAAAAGACAGTATAAGGCTCTTGTCATTTTCGCGGTCGTATTATTTCTCGTTCTGGGTATCGGTATTGGTTGGTTGACCGCTATTTGTTTTGTCGTTGGAGCGCTTTTTTCTGCCTTGGCAGGATTTTTCGGGATGCAGGTTGCTACAAAAGCGAATGTTCGAACTGCGAATGCTGCAAGAGAAAAAGGTATGAATAAAGCATTAGATGTCGCTTTTAGTGGTGGTGCCGTCATGGGAATGTGTGTAGTGGGCTTAGGGATACTGGGCCTAGGAGGATTGTTTTTATTTCTAAATATTGATAAAGCGGAGATTCTTACAGGATTTGCTTTAGGGGCATCTTCTATTGCGCTTTTTGGACGTGTTGGAGGAGGAATTTATACAAAAGCAGCAGACGTCGGTGCAGACTTGGTAGGAAAAGTAGAAGCCGGGATACCGGAAGATGATCCAAGGAACCCTGCTGTTATTGCAGATAATGTGGGCGATAATGTTGGTGACGTTGCCGGAATGGGTGCTGACTTATTTGAATCATATGTAGGTTCTATCGTTTCTGCGATTACGCTTGGGATTGTGATTCCAGAGATCGATCCTGTAAGCGGAGCGATTTTCCCATTGGCTTTGTCAGCGATTGGAATTATTGCGTCGATTATTGGAGCCCTATTTGTAAGAGGTGGAGAAGACGTAAATCCTTCGTCAGCATTAAATAAGGGTACATATGTTAGCGGAATTCTCGTTATTATAGGTGCTTTTTTACTAAGCAATATGATGTTCGGGACGCTACAGGCATTTGGTGCGATTGTAGCTGGTTTAATCGTTGGAATTGTGATCGGTAAAATTACTGAAGTCTACACTTCTGGGGATTATGCATCTGTAAAAAGGATTGCCCAACAATCTGAAACAGGTCCTGCGACTACGATCATTTCAGGGTTAGCGGTAGGAATGCATTCCACGACATGGCCGTTGATTTTTATTGCAGCAGGCATTTTAGTGGCGTACAAATTCTTTGGATTATATGGGATTGCATTGGCCGCTGTAGGCATGCTGTCTACTACAGGGATTACAGTCGCAGTAGACGCATATGGACCGATTGCGGATAATGCAGGTGGTATTGCAGAAATGTCAGAACTACCGGATAATGTTCGTGAGATTACGGACAAGCTGGATGCCGTAGGAAATACAACAGCAGCTATTGGAAAAGGATTTGCTATTGGCTCTGCAGCATTAACAGCTTTAGCATTATTTGCATCTTATTCACAAGTTGTCGCTATGGAAAAAATAGACCTTCTCGATCCATTAGTAGTAATTGGAATGTTGATTGGCGGCATGCTTCCTTTCTTAT
>JAMOAC010000402.1 GCA_023621975.1 Bacillota bacterium
TGTAAACAATATATTTAATTTTAGCCTGATTTTAATAAGCTTTCACCTGTTGATTCATATACTAACAAAAAATATGGAGGCTGCGTTAATGAATATGAAGGATATTATTTACAGGCGGTCAAGGCTGCTCAAAAAAGGAATATATCCGGCAAGGGACCTGGTGGTAATTAAATGGATAAAGCTTGGGGAAATTTTAAAACACATGGATTTTGACAGATTTCATCTGGTATATGTACTTGATGACAACCTGAAAGTCATGGGAGTTGTTACTGAACAGCAGATAATGGACGGAATAATGAATTATGACTCCAGTATTACATTTGACGAACTGATTAAATTAAACATGTTTGCCAGGTAATGGGAATATTATGTCAGCACTGTTTAACTTTTCTATGGCAGGTTCCTGCCATGCTGTGGTATAATAAAAAAGGATAAAGTAAAAATAGCGTGAGAATTGTTGAAAAAGTAAAAAATATCCGAATAACATGGCGATTAATAAGCTGTAACGGGTTGATTTAACTGGTATTTGGCTGATATATTTTGCTGATGAATTTAGCTGATATGTTTGGCTGATGCATATTATGGATCAATATGGATAAAATAGCTATCTGTAGTATTTCACTTTATTGATTTATTAATACACTTATATTCTGTTATATTCTTTGAGAGGAAACATATGAAAAAGGGCTGGAGAGTTTTAATTTTTGGCTTGACAGTATTTTTACTGTCAGCGGGTATTTTGTTTACCATATATCCAGTTAAATATATGTTCAGTGAGCCTGGCTATGAGACCGGCGACAGCGAGTATGCGCATGGGACTGCCGATATTGTTGATATTGCAGACGAAGATGAAAATGACGCAGATGCTGCTTGTATGCCGCCGGCTTTTGAAGGACAGGCCGATGAAGGACAGGTCGGAGAAGAGCAAGCAGTTGGAGGACAAGAAAGTGAAAAACAAGCAGGTGAAGTACAGGCTGGTAGAGAAGAAGCAAGTGGAGGCCAAGCAGATGCAGGACAAGCAAACGGAGGCCAATTAGGCGGAGGACAAGCCATTGAAGGACAATCTGCTGAAAAAAAGGATGCTGAAGGTCAAGCTGCCGAAAGGGAAGTTGTGAATGAATTGCCCCTTGAGGATGGCGGACATCTGTACGAAGAAAATTCAAAAATCAATGGGAAAAGACTTGATGCAAGCAAGCTTGCCGGCTTGAATAACGAGAAGCGCGGATGGTGGGTAAGGTTTAAAGTTGAACACCAACCTCCTGTTATTGATCCGGTAATACAGAAGATGATGGATAAATACGACGGCATTTTTTTGGGCAATACCGACGAAAAAGTCATATACCTTACATTTGACGAAGGGTATGAAAACGGATATACGCTCAAAATACTTGATATATTGAAGGAAAATGACGTTAAAGCCGCGTTTTTCATCACCGGTTCGTACATGAAAAGGAATAAGGATTTGGTAAGAAGAATGCTAGATGAGGGCCATATTGTAGGAGGGCACACCATCACCCATCCAAGCTTGCCCGATGTTAATGACAGCGTCCTTGAAAAAGAGTTGTATGGGTTTGAGAAAGAGTTTTATTCCATGTTTAATGAGAAAATAAAATATGTAAGGCCGCCTAACGGGGAATACAGCGAAAGAACACTTGCGGCAACCAAGTTGATGGGTTATAAAAGCGTTTTCTGGAGCATTACCTATCGTGATTTTGAAGTTGACAAGCAAAAGGGTGCGGATTATGCCTATCAAATGGTGATGGATCAACTTCATAACGGTGCGGTAATACTCCTGCATGCGGTTTCCAGGGACAATGCTGAAGCCCTGGACAGAATAATAAAGGATATTAAGGCTCAGGGATACGAGTTTCGCCTTCTTGATTTATAACATTACCATCCATGTTTTTTGCAGCAACAAGTGATGTATTTGCAGTATTAATGAGGCCTGCGGCTTCAAGGACTTTTCTGCTTGACCTGGGCCTGTTCATGGTGTACAGATGAATTCCCGGTGCGCCGTTTTCAATAAGGTCACGTATTTGACATGCTGCATATTCAATTCCTGCTTTGCGCATATCATCAGGGTTATCGCGGTACTTATCCATTAATAAGACAAGTTTTGCGGGTATTGAGCATCCGCTTTTGGCAGTAATGGATTTTATTTGATCTGCCTTGAAAATGGGCATTATTCCTGCAGCAACAGGACAGCCAATGCCAATGGCTGCAGCTTTGTCAAGGAACTCATAGAAAAGCCTGTTGTCAAAGAAAAGCTGAGTGACCAGGAAGTCCACGCCTGCATCCACCTTTTCTTTCAGGTAGCGCAGATCTTCCTTTAACCTTTTGCTGTCAGCATGGCCTTCAGGGTATGCAGCGGCGGCAATGCAAAAGTTATTTTTTTTCCTTATATATCTGATAAGCTCGCTTGCGTATTTAAAAGAATTTTTTCCTGGATCAGTGTCAGGCCGGTATTCCGGCGGATCTCCCCTGAGGGCGAGTATGTTCTCAATTCCTTTCTCCCTCAAAGTTTCCAACAAACCGTCTATTTCTTCTTTTGTATGGCCTATGCAGGTGAGGTGTGCCATGCTTTCGGTACCGTAATCATGCTTGATTTTCGATGCGATTTCTACCGTACGTCTTTTCCTGCTGCCTCCTGCACCGTAGGTTACGCTTATGAAATCAGGATTCAGCGCCTTAAACTGTTCCAGTGAGTTATATATTGTATCAATGGGCACGTCAGGCTTAGGCGGAAATATTTCAAAGGACAGTACTGTTTTTTTCTTTTTGAATATTTCTTTTATTTTCATATTATAACCCCCAATACTGACCTTCAAATTCACTTAAATTATTATAACATAGAATTAATTACTGTCAAGATAAGTTATATTCATTTAAATTAATACTATATTCAATTATAATTATTTTCGCAATTTATAATTGCAATTTTGATTAAGATTAATTTATAATATCTGCAAATGTTGTTAAGTTGAATTTGGACCATTATGTGCTATAATGTTAACAATATTATTTATCTTGATTTACAGGAGACACAGCCTGAATTGACGTATACATTGCATAATATAAAATAACTTTGTGTTGCAGCTGGTGGAGATGTACCTGTTAAATTGGCAAGGAGGAATATTTATGTATAAAATTGTAAGGAAGGAAGTTTTAAACCCGTCGGTAAAACTAATGGAGATTGAAGCTCCTTATGTTGCCAGAAAAGTTGAGCCGGGTCAATTTATAATACTGAGAATAAACGAACATGGAGAAAGAATCCCTCTTACTGTGGCTGATTATGACAGGGAAAAGGGAACTGTAACCATAATATTCCAGGAAGTGGGAAAAACCACAAAAGAACTCGGAACTTTAAAAGAGGGAGATGCACTTCTGGATTTTGTAGGGCCATTGGGACTGGCTACTAAACTGGAGGCTTATGCAGGCAAGAAAGTGGCTGTAATAGGCGGGGGACTGGGTACGGCAATAGCCTATCCGCAGGCCAAGAAACTTAAAGGCCTTGGTGCTGAAGTCCACTGCATAATCGGCTTTAGAAATAAAGACCTGGTAATACTTGAAAAGGAAATGTCCGAAGTGAGTACAAAACTCTTTATTGCTACGGACGACGGTTCTTATGGAATAAAAGGGTTTGTTACCGATGTGCTTAAAAGGCTTATTGACGAAGGAAACAAATATGACCTGGTTATTGCAATAGGCCCCTTGGTAATGATGAAAGCGGTATGCAATGTTACCAGGGAAAAGGGTATAAAGACAATTGTGAGTATGAATCCGGTAATGATTGATGGTACGGGCATGTGCGGAGGATGCCGCATTACCGTGGGAGGAAAGATAAAGTTTGCATGTGTGGACGGTCCTGATTTTGACGGACATGAGGTTGATTTTGATGAAGCGATAAGAAGGCAGAGCATGTATAAGGCGGAAGAGAAACTGTTAATGGAAAAACACGCATGCAGGATTGGATTGAACAAATAAATGCAGAGTGTAAGGGGTTGATAATGTGCCAAATATGTCGCTTAAAAAGGTAAAGATGCCTGAACAGGATCCAAATGTGCGCAATAAGAACTTTGAAGAAGTTGCTTTGGGCTATACTGAGGAGATGGCAATTGAGGAAGCGAAAAGATGCCTGAACTGCAAACACAGGCCCTGCATGGGAGGATGCCCCGTAAACGTTAAGATACCTGAATTTATAAAGCTTGTATCCGAGGGGAAATTCGAAGAGGCGTACTACAAGATAAGAGAGACCAACAACCTTCCTGCAATTTGCGGAAGGGTGTGCCCGCAGGAGACGCAGTGTGAAAAAGTGTGTGTAAGAGGTATCAAAGGGGAAGCGGTGGCAATAGGCCGTCTCGAAAGGTTTGTGGCTGACTGGTATATGGCAAACTGTAAAGCAGAGCCTGAGAGGGCTGCCAAAAATGGAAGGAAGGTTGCAGTTATTGGGGCGGGTCCTGCAGGCTTGACATGTGCAGCCGATCTTGCAAAGATGGGCTATGATGTAACTATATTTGAAGCTTTCCATACTGCCGGTGGAGTTTTGATGTACGGCATACCGGAGTTCAGGCTTCCCAAGGAACTGGTGCAGAAGGAAATAGATAATGTAAGGCAGCTGGGTGTGGATATTAAGACAAACATGGTTATAGGCAAAGTTTTGTCTGTGGATGAACTACTGAACGATGAAGGATTCGACGCGGTCTTCATAGGTACCGGAGCAGGGCTTCCCAATTTTATGGGAATACCCGGCGAAAATCTGAATGGGGTATATTCGGCAAACGAGTTTCTAACGAGAATAAATTTGATGAAGGCATACAGGTTTCCTGAATACGACACTCCAATAAAGATAGGCAGAAATGTAGCGGTAGTAGGCGGAGGAAACGTAGCAATGGATGCTGCAAGGAGCGCAAAGAGGCTTGGAGCGGAGAACGTGTATATCGTATACAGGCGTTCGGAAGCAGAAATGCCCGCAAGGCTTGAAGAAGTACACCATGCAAAGGAAGAAGGAATAATATTTAAGACACTTACAAACCCGGTAAGGATAATTGGCACTGAAGACGGCTGGGTTAAAGGCATTGAGTGCATAAGCATGGAGCTTGGTGAGCCTGACAGCTCAGGAAGAAGAAGGCCTGTACCTGTAGCCGGTTCCGAGCACATAATGGATGTGGATACGGTAATAATAGCAATAGGCCAATCACCGAACCCATTGATAAAATCCACTACACCCGATCTTGAAACGCACAAATGGGGCGGTATAGTAACCGATGAAGAAACAGGAATGACCAGCAAGGAGGGTGTTTTCGCAGGCGGCGATGCAGTCACCGGCGCGGCTACGGTAATACTTGCCATGGGTGCAGGAAAGAAGGCTGCGGCAGCTATAGACAAATATATAAAGGAAAAGTACAGGGATAAGGAAGAATAAGATAAGGAAGAATAATAAGATTGAACGAAAAGGAATAAATTATATAAATTATGCAAGGGTAATTCCGGGGGCGGCTGCCGGTTCATTAAAAATCCTAAAGGGCAGAACTGCCGGCCCCGTACCCTTGTAGCTGCCGTATATATTTAAAGCTGTGGTATATTAAAAATTGAAAAGATGGTTACAACACCTAAAATTGCTTCTTGACAAATTTGGCTGTAATATGTATAATACCCACTGCAGGCGAATTTAAGCGGGTTTAACTCAGTGGTAGAGTGTCACCTTGCCAAGGTGAAAGTCGCGAGTTCGAATCTCGTAACCCGCTCCAAAACCTGCGGGTGTAGTTCAATGGTAGAACATCAGCCTTCCAAGCTGATTGCGTGGGTTCGATTCCCATCACCCGCTCCAAATATTAAGAAGCTCCTGACATTCAGGAGCTTTTATTTTTGCTCCTGCACGGGCAGAAATTGATGGGGCGGTTCTCTCTTTTTTAGGGTTTTTAGGGAACAGTTCTCTTCTTTTAATACTTATTAATTATGAAAAGTGGGAATTGTCTTGTTTACTTATCCTCGAAGGTGGGACTGGAAAAATAGCCCAGTTGAGTTTTTCTATATCTGCCACTTTCACTGGTAATGCTGAAAGTGCAAAACTGTCCCCGAAAGTGCAGAAACGTCCCCTATATCTTGAACAATGAAAAGTGTGAAAAGTAAAGAACTGTCCCCACCTTGCCTACCTTGTGAAGGGAAAGTCAGGAACTTCTCCAGTTGACATAACATATAATGTATTGTCGTATAATGCCTGGAGGAGTTGATTTGCATGATTAAGTGTCAGAATGATGATACTTCGGATAAGTTAGAAAAAGCAAGGGGAGAAACAACATTTATAAATGAATCTCTTCGCCAGAATCTTTTCTGGCTTCGAATACTAAAGGAACACGCAATTTTTATCAGGCTGGGACTGCCATGTGATCAATGTGCCTTAATAGCCGAAGCGGAAAAACTTGAAAAGGCCTTTGACCAGCTTTTTAATGAAGCTAAAAGGATCAGCAGGCATCCTACAGTTCCAGAGGTGGTGAAGCTAAATAATGATGCCATTCTGCTGACGACAGCAATAATTGACTTTAAGAGTCGGGTTCTAAGGCTAATTATCTGCTGCAAAATAACCACCGGCTTTAATCACCCGCTGCTCATAGATCACATAAGACGTGAGGCTATATTCTTCCGTGCTAATTTGGCTTTGCTTCAAAAGGGTGTAACAGTAAATGTAATAGAGAACCTGATTCAACTGGAACTGTTTTGGATGCGTATAATGGCAGATCATAGCAAGTTTATCCTTAGCTATTTGGATCAATCCGAGAGAAGATTTATTGAATTAGCCGAACAATTTAGTGACAGGTTTGACCAGCTCAGGCTGCATGCGCAGGATTTTGAATCCATGCTGGTTCCGCAGGCTTTCGAGAATTCGCTTTTGGACGATGCTGAAGAAAAGGTCAAAAAGCCAAAGGTTTTCGGAGCAGGACTGCCCAAGCCATTTGTCATAGGAAGTCTTGAGAGGTTTACAGGTGAGGTGATAGATGCAACAAAAGAGTTGAGGGACTTTAAGGCAACGGCTCTGGAACTGATAGAAAAATGCCAGGTACTGAGCATTATTTCCCCGCTGCTGGCTGACCACGTGTTAAGAGAAGCTGTCCGAGCCATAGATGATATAACAATTCTCCAGGAAAAACTGCCTGAACCGTGTACTTCGTGCACTTGTGACAAGTCCTGAAGCCAGATACGGTATTTTATTGCCTGGTTGTTTAAAAATGCCATCTTTGCAGATGGCATTTTGCAGTTTATGCAATATTGTTTGCTTTTTTGGATGCTTGGTATATAATTAATTTGGTGTATAATTAAATATGGCTTGAACTACGTATGTAGTTTGGAGGAATTTTAATGTTCAGTGTTACTTTAAAGGAAATAGTTGAAGAATTTCAGCTGGAAGTCGTTACTGAGGGCGATAATTTGGAGGACAGGCTGGTTACGACTCCTGACGTCAACAGGCCCGGCTTGCAGCTGGCGGGTTATCTTGATTATTTCGGGGCAGACAGGATCCAGATTATAGGCAAGGTTGAAACATCTTACCTGGAGTCGCTTTCGCCAAAAGAAAGGTATGAGAGGCTGGATAAGTTTTTTAGCTACTCTTTTCCCTGTATCGTTGTAGCAAGGGGCCTGGAAGTTTTTCCTGAAATGATTGAAGTGTCAAAAAAATATAAAATCCCCATACTGAGAACGCAGGATATAACATCGATCTTTTTAGGGGGATTGATCAGATATCTTAATGTACAGCTTGCTCCGAGGGTAACGAAACACGGTGTACTGGTGGAGGTGTACGGAGAAGGTATACTGATACTTGGTGAGAGCGGTGTAGGAAAAAGCGAGACCGCACTTGAACTTGTCAAGAGAGGACACAGGCTTATAGCTGACGACCTGGTGGAAATAAGAAGAGTGTCCGACAAGACATTGCTTGCCACGGCACCGGACAGAATCAGGCATTTTATTGAAATCCGCGGAGTAGGAATACTTGATGTAAAGAACCTTTATGGAATGGGTTCTGTTAAAGTTATGGAGACAATCAGCCTTATAATAAATCTTGAACTCTGGGATGAAAACAAGAATTATGACAGGCTTGGCCTTGAGGATCAGTACACTGAAATATTGGGAATAAAAGTACCTTCGCTTACCATTCCTGTAAGGCCGGGGCGCAACCTCGCCATTATTGTTGAAGTTGCGGCAATGAACACCAGGCAGAAAAGCATGGGTTATAATGCAGCAAAAGTGCTTGTCGACAGAATGATGCGGGAGTTGCAGGAGGCACAGGAATGATGAAAATTTAATATACGGGAGGCAAACAATTGAAATTAGTAGTAGATACACATACACATACCATTGCAAGCGGTCATGCATACAGCACCGTTGAGGAGATGGCAAAAGAAGCAGCCAATAAAGGCATTGAGATGTTCGTGGTATCTGATCATGCTCCTGCCATGGAGGGAGCACCTCCGGTTTATTATTTCGGTAATTTGAAAGAAATACCTGATGAAATATACGGTGTAAGAGTGATTAAAGGTGTAGAGGCAAATATTATTGATTACTCGGGAAAGTTGGATTTACCGGAGAGAATTCTTAAAAGGCTGGATTTTGTTATTGCCAGTCTGCATGACATATGCATAGAGCCAGCAACAGTTGAGCAACACACAAATGCCCTGATAAAAGTTCTGGAAAATCCATATGTTGATGTAGTTGCACATCCGGGGAATCCCCTGTTCCAGGTGGACATTGAAAGGGTGGTAAAGGCTGCTGCAGAAAACAACAAGTTAATAGAAATAAATAACAATTCCTTTTATGTCAGAAAAGGATGTGAAAAAAACTGCGAGGAATTTGTACGAACTTGCTGCAGAATGGGGGTTCGGATGGTTTGCAGCAGTGATGCGCATATAAGTTATGGGATAGGAAAATTTGATAAGGTACTGGAATTGTTTAATAAAGCAAATGTTCCTGAGGAGCTGGTACTGAACACCTCCGTTGAGAGGTTTGAAGAGTATATATTGCAGAAGAAAAAGCGGCTGAAGCTAGTATAACTGACGGCTGAAGCCAATATAACTACGGTTAGCATAAAGTTGTAAAGAAAATGTTGATTTTTGCATATATATCAAACAAAGCGAAAAATTAATCATGGCGACAAAAGTAAAAGCTTTTTGGATGAAGGAGTGTTTGGCTTTTGCAGAAGGAATTGGCAGCAGAGCTGATTAGCAATATAGTTGGCAGAGAAAATGTTTTCATTGATGAACCCATGTGGAAACATACCTCCTTTAAGGTTGGAGGTAATGCTGATTTAATGGTTTTGCCGCAAAATACCGACCAGCTGATTGATATTGTCAGGATATGCATGGAGAGGGAGTATCCGTTTTTGGTGATGGGCAACGGTACTAACCTTATTGTAAAGGATAAAGGTATAAGAGGGATAGTTATAAAAACGTATGAAGGGCTTCAGAATTACAAAGTATATGATGATTTTATCGAAGCCGAATCAGGTATTTTGCTTTCTAAACTTGCAAATATTGCATTGGAAAACAGCCTGACGGGACTTGAATTTGCTTCAGGCATACCGGGTACACTTGGTGGTGCTGTCACAATGAATGCCGGGGCTTATTACGGAGAGATGAAAGACGTTGTTGTGTGGACGAAATACCTGGATAGGCAGGGGCTGGTGAAAGAGTTGGAAGGTGAACAGCATCAGTTTGGATACAGAACCAGCTTTATACAGACAAATGGCGGAATAGTGCTCAAATCCCGGCTAAAACTGAAGAAGGGGAACAGCAGTGAGATAAAAGCGCTGATGGATGACCTTGATAAGAGGAGAAAGGATAAGCAACCGTTGGATATGCCCAGTGCCGGCAGTGTTTTTAAAAGGCCGACGGGGTATTACGCAGGCCAGCTTATAGAAAACTGCGGATTGAGAGGTTATACCATAGGCGGCGCCCAGATTTCAACCAAGCACTGTGGCTTTATTGTGAATAAGGGGAATGCAACGGCTGAAGATGTGATTGCATTGATAAAATTAGTGCAGGAAAAGGTAAAATCAAAATTTGGAGTAGAACTTCAAACCGAGGTAAAGGTTGTTGGCGAAGATTAAGAGGAGGAATATTTTTGGTAAGATTTATTGTGATTACCGGAATTTCAGGTGCAGGTAAGAGTTTGGTTGCTAAATATCTGGAGGACATGGGCTTTTTTTGTGTTGACAACATGCCTCCTTCACTAATTCCCAAATTTGCAGAGGTGTGCTTCCAGAGCCGCGGGAAAATGGATAAAGTAGCCCTTGTAATAGATATAAGGGGAGGGGAACTTTTTAACGACCTGTTCCCGGCATTGGAAACATTAAAGGAAGACGGGTTTAATTATGAAATTCTGTTTTTGGAAGCTTCGGACAAGGTGCTCATTAAAAGGTACAAGGAAAGCAGGCGTGCCCATCCTCTGGCTCCTGAAGGAAGGCTTCTAAAGGGAATAAATGAAGAGCGTAAGATGCTTCAAAAAGTAAAGGAAAAGGCAAACCATATAATTGACACTTCAAACCTTACTCCCAGACAGTTAAGAGAGGAAATAGCGCGCATTATTGAGGATGGGAAGACATACAAAGGGATAATAATAAACATTATATCCTTTGGATTCAAATACGGAATACCTATAGATTGTGACCTGGTTTTTGATGTAAGATTTATACCGAATCCGTATTATATAAATTCCATGAAAAAATTGACGGGCAGAAGCGAAACCGTTAAAAATTACGTTCTTAAATTTGAAGAAACATCTAAGTTTTTGGACAAGCTGACGGACATGTTGGAGTTCCTGATACCTAACTATGTAAAGGAAGGAAAGGCTTCACTTGTGATAGGAATAGGATGTACCGGCGGAAGACACAGGTCAGTGGCTATTGCCGATGCACTTGGCCAAATCCTGACTGAAAAGAAGCACAGTGTGGTTGTTGAACACAGGGATATTGATAAAGATAGCAGGGGTGCTTGTAGATGAAAATTGTTGACTGGCTTAGGCCTGGCATGAAAATTAAGAGATGGCTGCTATTGTGCATGGCAGGGATTATATTTATTAGCCTTGGATTGGTATTTATTGTAAAAAAAGAATACATAGAACCTGTTTATAAAATAATTTCCGCGCTGCTGATTATAGCAGGCTGTGTTTCAGTAATTATTTCCGGCAGAATTCTTGCAAAGACTCTATACCATGTCATATCCAAGGGAGGCTTCAGAATTTTGCTTGATGCTGACAAACTGAGCAGCCTGTTGTATGAAAAACGCATTCTGATAAACGGCCCGAAAATAGTTGCAATAGGTGGGGGTACTGGACTGTCAACCATGCTCAGAGGCCTGAAAGAGTTTAGTTCAAACATCACGGCTGTTGTTACGGTGGCTGATGACGGCGGTGGGTCGGGAGTGCTGAGGCAGGATCTGGGAATACTGCCTCCGGGTGACATAAGGAACTGCGTGCTTGCACTTGCCGATACCGAGCCGATTATGCAGCAGCTCCTGCAGTACAGGTTCACTAACGGAATGCTGAAAGGGCAGAGCTTTGGAAACCTTTTTCTTGCGGCCATGGACGGGATTTCAACAAGTTTTGAGGAAGCGGTAAGGAAAATGTGTAATGTACTTGCAGTTACGGGAAGAGTACTTCCTGTTACCCTTGACAATGTCCAGCTGTGTGCCGAACTGGAAGACGGCAGTATCATTTGCGGCGAATCAAATATAGGAAAGCACAACATTATCCATCCCGGTAAAATTAAAAGGGTATTTCTTGAACCGCAACCTACAAAACCGCTTCAGGAAGTACTGGATGCCATCAGCGAAGCGGATATTGTTGTCTTAGGGCCTGGAAGCCTTTATACAAGCATTATACCCAATCTTTTGGTTGACGGGATATGTGATGCACTCAAGAATACCAGTGCTTTAAAGGTATATGTATGCAATGTTATGACCCAACCGGGCGAGACGGAAGGATATTCTGTATCTGACCATATTAGAGCCATTGAAAGACATTCCTTCAAAGGAATTATAGATTGCTGCATTGTGAATACTGCTGATATCCCAGATGATTTAAGGAAAAAATATAATGACGACGGAGCGGATATGGTAAGGCTTGACATGGAAATGTTGAACAAAGCCGGAGTGAAAGTAATTACAGGGGATTATATCAGCATAATTGATAACAACTATATCAGGCATAATCCCAGAAAGCTTGCCATGACAATTGTAGAACTTGTAGCTGAAGCTGTCCTTTCCAAGGATAAAAAGAGGACCATTGATTATTATTACATCAAAGACAGGCTAAAAAAGGTGAAAGTATAAGTTTGCACGGCATAAGACAAGAATACTGCATATGCGGCTTATCATATAATTAATGATGTAAATGGCAAAATTATGTCTTGTACCGCTTGTTAAC
>JAMOAC010000295.1 GCA_023621975.1 Bacillota bacterium
GTGCTTCAGAACGCCACAGGAACATTTTATTATTTCGTCTTCTGTTTTAAAAATCCTTTAAAAATATTATTCTTTAGTAAAATATTTCTATACACTAAACAATGAACAAATACAAGAAATCCGTAACAAGACTTGCATAACCTCAGCAGTCTCAAATACTGCCAAGTGGCTGGTGAACTGCTTGTTTCCGAAATTTACAACCAATTTTTGAAGGCAACGGAAATAAAACTAATGGAAGGTTATGGCTATACTTCCCGAAACCATAAGCGGAAATATACGCAGGGTGGAAATAAGAACAAAGGACTATAAATAGAATAAAGGGATGTTCCTGGAGACATTTCTCCAGGGTCACCCCTTTATTATAATATTATGCATATGAGGCCTCCGCTTCCCTCATTTATAATTCTCTGTAAAGTTTCCTGAATTTTGAATTGGGCATCTTCCGGCATTCTCATGAGTTTGTTAGCCAGTCCTTCTTTCACCAGTTCATGCAGCGATTTGCCAAATATATTTGTTTCCCATAACATGGACGGATCGTTTTCAAACTCCTCCAGCAAATATCTTACCAATTCTTCGCTTTGCCTTTCGGTACCTACAATCGGAGACACCTCAGTCTGTATATCTGCCCGAATAAAATGCAACGACGGGGCACTGGCCTTAAGCCGCACTCCAAAACTGTTTCCCCTTTTTACAATTTCAGGTTCCTCAAGGGTCAGCTCTTCCATCGCCGGAGGCACCATCCCATACCCTGTTTCCCGAACATCACGCAGCGCCTCCGCTATCCGATCATATTCTTTTTTCGCTACAGCCAGCTGTTTCATCAAACTTATCAGCTGATAATCCCCTTCAATTTTATAACCACATTCCTCTCCAAGTATTCTGTAAAACATTCCCGGTTTTACATCAACATTAATGGTTACCTTGCCATTACCCAGATTGATGTTGCTGATCTTTGGCCATTCTATATATTCCATCTGCTCGTCTGCTATTCCAATCCTTTCTACATCCCGTACCCTGTTGACATTATCAACAATATTTTTTACATACTCCAGAATATACTTGACCAGCCAGTGTTCCTCATCCAGCGTTTGCACCCATCTGGGAGTATCGATCTTTATTTCGGTCAGCGGAAACTCAAATAATACGCTGCTTAATATGCTGTTTATGTCCTGGACAGTAAGATTGAGCACATCCAGTGCCAAAACCGGCACATCGTACTTTTCTTCTAAAGCATTTTTCAATGTAGTAGTTTCCTGGTTATCAGGGTTTTTTGAGTTTAATATGATGATAAATGGTTTATTTAGCTCCTTTAACTCTCTTATAACCCTCTCCTCAGCTTCAACATAATTTGCTCTCGGGATTTCAGTTATGCTGCCGTCAGTAGTAACAACCAGCCCAATTGTCGAATGGTCGGTAATTACCTTTCTTGTTCCCAGCTCTGCAGCTTCTTCAAAAGGAATATCGTAGTCAAACCATGGCGTGCGGACCATCCGGGGGCCATCGCCTTCCATGTGACCAATGGCGCCCTTTACCAGATATCCGACACAATCAACCATTCTCACTTTCAAATTGGCTGTTTCTTTTATGGTTATTACAACTGCTTCATTTGGAACAAATTTAGGCTGGGTTGTCATAATAGTACGCCCGGTTCCGCTTTGGGGCATTTCATCTCTCGTGCGTTCCTTTTTGAAACCATTTTCCATATTAGACAGAACCAATAAATCCATAAATTTCTTTATCAAAGTTGATTTGCCTGTACGTACAGGTCCCACAACCCCAATGTATATATCGCCATCGGTTCGTTCAGCTATATCCCGGTACAAATCAAACTTTTCCATCCATTCCCCTCCTTTTTCTCCATAACGCATATTACGGCCTTGGCCGGAGCAATCATTAATCCTACAATCAGTACACACATTATATATCCAGCTCGCTACAGTCATGCATATTAATATATATTGAAGGGGAATGAAGTTTATGACAAGTTATCTGTAAAAACAATTCAATTTATATTCACCTACTGTACTCTTGACCGTTCACCCAGTTTATGTTCCCTGCCGGATAGCAAGCGAGAAATATTGCTTCTGTGCCTATACAATGCCAGACCCCCCAGAAACAGTCCAAACAGCACTATTTTCCAGTCGTATCCGTATATAATTAACAGTATTGGCAGCAAAACAGCAGCTGTAATGGAAGCCAATGAAACATACCTGGTAATGGCTATGATTATGACACCAACAACGAAAAGTATACCGCTTATAACAGGGAAGATTACCAGAATAACACCAAAAGAAGTGGCAATGCCTTTTCCTCCTTTGAAGTTCAAGAATACCGGCCAATCGTGTCCTATAATTGCTGCGCCTCCCGCTGCAAAAGCGCCTGTTTTCCCCGCAATCCATCCTCCTATAAGGACTG
Organism: Bacillota bacterium; assembly: GCA_023621975.1. Next base: position 2,416 of record JAMOAC010000295.1, read on the forward strand.
CTATAACTCCCTTTAATACATCCGCCAAAAATACTACAATGCCTGCTTTAAGTCCGAGCACTCTGAAGGCGTTGGTTGCCCCTGCATTACCACTGCCGTACTGCCTAATATCTATTTTTTTGGTGAT
>JAMOAC010000465.1 GCA_023621975.1 Bacillota bacterium
CACCTGTTTTTGTGCCAACAGTGATATGTATTTTAATTCGTTTTTTAATATCCCGTCACTGTTACACAAAATAACACTGAAACCATATTTGTTTGCAGTATCCTCAATGGCCTTTACCAGTGGAGGAAATATGGGATTTATAATACTTGGGATGATTAAGCCAATACTTTTTATTGTCTTGTTTTTCAGCGCCCTTGCCAAAATATTCGGCCTGTAGTTTAATTCTTCGATAGCCTTTTTTACCCTGGACTCAAGTTCCTCACTGACTCCGCCCATATTGTTGATTATTCTTGAGACTGTTGAAATTGACACTCCTGCTGCCTTTGCCACATCTTTTATTGTAACAGACTTATTGGATTTCCGGTTTGATATCATACGCTTCACCCACTACATTTTCTAATTGCCATTGTAATTATTTTTCAGTTATTTTTTCTAATTATTGTTTAACATGTAATAATATCACATTTTCAATAAATTATCAACAAAATTTTTAAATATTATGTGTAAACCATTCCACTGCATGCATAAATACTTCTTCCTTGTAATCAGATGTCGGAAGTGGGTGAGGCGCACCTTTTATTATTTTTAATTCCTTTTTACATCTCACCAAATTGTACATCCTTACAGAATGTTCCATTGGTACAATGGTGTCAGCATCTCCATGTATAAACATTATGGGAACGTTTATCTTTTGGCAGTATTCTATAGGCTTGACCTTTAAGAAACTTCTTACCGATTCCAATGGAACATCCCTGACAAGATTGGGATCCTCATCCCTTGCTTTGTGGAAGTCTATTTCATCCTGCTTCAGCATGCAAAGAGCATATTGGACTGATACATAGCGAGACCTGTTATAGAGGTGCCATGGCAACAGCACATTTTATTCTGCTGTCGAGAGCTGCCATGTACACCGTCATTGCTCCGCCCATGCTGCACCCGGTGAAACCAATGCGTTCCTGATCTACACATTCAAGTGACGATATATATGTCACTGCACTCTCAGCATCCTCAAGCCATTCAGTATTGCAAATCATTCTTCCCTTTACTCCCTGAGTCCTGCCACAACCTCTCGAGTCGAATTGCAACGTAACAAAACCGTGTTTGTTGAGCTCATTTGCCATGTCATTATATTCTTCCTTATTTCCGGAGTATCCATGGCTTAATACGACTGCAGGATATTTGCCGCTTTTTTTGAATCCTTCCGGGTAGCCCAGTATGGCTGATACTTTTGAACCTGAAGAGTAATAGGTTACTTCCTCCTTCATATGTGCACCTCTTTAAATTTTGTCGTATCCTGTTGACCACGGTACTATATCCTTTACAACCATCCTGTCGCTTGATTTAAGCAGGAACATAACGCAATAGGATATATCCTCAGGAAGCATCCACTGCTCAGGCTTTGACGGAGGATTTATATCTCTTACCATTTTGGTATCCGTAATACCCGGATATACGGTACTTACTTTAACTCTAAACTCCTTGGCAGTCTCGTACAGTGCCTGGGATAGTCCAACAACTCCACATTTGGATGCACCATAACACACATGGGTTGCAGGAACACCAAGTGCAACTGTAGATGAAATATTTATAATGTACCCGCTTCTTTTTTCCTTCATCACTCTTAATACCTTCTGAGATAAGAGGAATGTGGCTTTTAAATTGATATCCATGTGATTATCCCATTCCTCAACAGTGACATCCAAGAATGGTTTAGGGATAAGTATTCCTGCACAATTTACAAGTACATCTACGGTATTAAAAGTTCTAAGCGTTGTGTCAACAAGCGTATCAATATTTTTTTCGTCGCTCAAATCAAGCTGAAGCCCTAAAGCACCTACTCCATATTTCTTTATTTCCGCTACTGTGGCATCGAGCTCTTCTTTTGTCCTTGAGGAAATAACAACATTACACCCTTCTTTTGCAAGATCGAGTGCAATTGCTTTTCCTATGCCTCTGCCACCGCCCGTAACAATTGCAGTTTTTCCTTTTAAATCCATAACAACACCCCCTGCATTTTTAGAAATAATTAACTACATAATTGCGGGAAAAGATATGCTTAAGACTCCACTTAATCTTAAACTCATCCGTTACGTTGTCTCCTTTTATTTTCCACTTCCCGTCTTCATAGACAAAATCCTGCCTGAAATAATATTTTTTGCCGTTAGTGAGTTTTTGAATCCTTTCAATAGTAGCTTCCTGAGAGCCTTTATACATGGTTTTTGAAAATTCAACGCTTGCGATTCTCAGTGCATTATCAGTCATATATCTTATGCTGTCTTTTATATCCCTTTTGAGTTTTTCCTGATTTTTGATAATGTTATCCAGAGACTCCTCCGAGGAATAAGATTTCATTCTGGTAAAAGCTTCGTCAACGGTTATATCACCGGCCAGGAGATCTCTGTAAATATTGACTGAAGCAAGAGCCAGGCCCTCAGGACTATTGATGTTCAGCATATCGTTATAATTTACATCGGAAGGGTCCAACTTCCTGACAGAATCGTTGGAAAGATTAGCCAATAGTACTATTGCCAGCAACAATAAG
>JAMOAC010000237.1 GCA_023621975.1 Bacillota bacterium
TTATTTTTATTATTTATAAATTAACTAAAAATTAACTAAGGATTAAAGATAGGGTACAGCAAATCAGTCCTGATTTATAATCTTTAGTTATTAAGCTTTTAAGCATTATTTTTAGTATCAAACAATAATTTAAGGGGGTTAAGCTCTTTATGGAAAAGTTTTTTAAATTAAAGGAAAACGGCACTAATGTGTCAACTGAAATTTTAGCGGGATTAACTACCTTCTTTGCAATGGCTTACATTATTTTTGTTAATCCGGCTATGTTGTCACAAACAGGCATACCATGGGGTGCAGTTTTCCTTGCAACAATTTTTGCTTCATCTATTGGAACTCTTGTAATGGCTCTTTTTGCAAACGTACCTTATGCACAGGCGCCAGGTATGGGCTTGAATGCCTTCTTCACCTATACTGTAGTATTTGGATTAGGATTCACATGGCAACAGGCGCTTGCAATGGTTTTCCTTTGTGGAGTAATTAATATTATTATTACTGTAACAAAACTTCGTAAGTCAATTATCAAATCAATACCAGTCAGCCTGCAAAATGCTATAGGCGGCGGAATAGGAATATTTATTGCTTATATCGGAATTAAAAATGCAGGATTTATCAACTTTACTTCTGATCCCGGAAAACATGTTATTTTAGATAGCGGTACGGTTATTGCTGATTCCAGTGCAGTACCGGCTCTTGTAGCTTTTAACACGCCTGAAGTCCTGCTTGCTTTAATAGGTTTGGTTATAACTGTTGTTTTGCTCTTGCTCAAGGTAAGAGGGGCAATTCTGCTTGGTATAATTTTAACCACGATAATAGGAATTCCTATGGGGGTTGTTGATGTTTCTTCAATAGGTACTACAACAGGTATTGCAGAATCCTTTAGAGCACTTGGGTCCACCATAGGTGTTGCACTGGGCAAAGAAGGTTTGCTTTCACTGTTTAGCGATCCGGCAAAAATACCTCTGGTCCTGATGACCATCTTTGCTTTCAGCCTTTCAGATACTTTTGACACAATTGGAACCTTTATTGGAACAGGACGCAAGAGCGGAATTTTCAGTGCGGAAGATGAAAAGGCCATGTTTGAGAGCGCTGGTTTCAAATCCAAGATGGACAGGGCCTTGTTTGCCGACTCAATAGCAACTTCTATAGGAGCTTTTCTTGGAACTTCAAATACTACAACATATGTTGAAAGTGCTGCAGGAATCAGCGCGGGCGGACGTACCGGTTTAACCAGCCTTGTAACAACATTGGCATTCCTTGCTTGTATCTTCCTGGCTCCCATTGCAGGAATAGTTCCTGCTCAGGCAACGGCACCGGCTCTGATAGTAGTTGGAATAATGATGCTGTCGTCCTTTGTTGAAATCAAGTGGAGTGATATTGAGGAAGCAATACCTGCTTTCTTTGCAGGAATATTTATGGCACTTTGCTACAGCATTTCTTACGGTATAGCAACCGGTTTTATTTTCTACTGTATCGTTAAGATATGCAAACGCGAATTGAAGACTGTTCATCCGATTTTGATAGTATCTACACTGCTCTTTATATTGAACTTTATCATACTTGCGCTTATATAAATAATTCTTAGAATATAAAATTTAATATAAAGGACAATAGGTTTAATAAAATAAGAAAAGGAAGCGGGGGGAAAGTTCCTCCGCTTCCTTTATTGGTGAAGGATTAGTGTATATGGAGGTTGCAGCTGCACAAAAATATTGTAATTTAATTGTACCTGTAAATTTAATTGAACTTGTAACAGAAAAGAGGTATCAACTTACAGCTTGCTTCCACAATATGGGCAAAAACTGTATTCAGGTTCAACTCTTGCCCTGCAGCGTGAACATATTTTGTACGGAAGCTGCCTGTACAAAATGTTTAGATGCTCACTACCTATGTCAGGCGCTTTGCCGCTTTCGTATTGCCTGCCGATTTCAGGGTCGAGTTCATATATGCTGCCGCAGCAAACAGGCTTGACAATGTATTTTATACTCCACCTGAAGACAGGTATAAAGAAAATATGAAAATAAGAATATGTTTTAAATATTTCAAATCGCGTCAGAGCGCCGCAAGCAGGGCATACAGCATTGTTATATGTGCCTATCTGTTTTTCCTTCTGATCAATTCCAAATATGCCGATAAAAAACATGCAAAACAACTCCACTTATAAAATTCAGCTTAATTTTAATACTGAATTCAATGATTTTACAAGGAGTAATAATATAATATATTTTATGATTTTAATTGTATAATAGCTTAAATCAACCAAAGTTTAAAGTATTTTAAAAATAATTATTTCATGTCTGCACCTGTACCTGTAAAGCGCATGTAATCTTCCAGGACGCTTGAAAGTTTAATTAAATGTTCCATGATATCCCGGTCCCTTGATAAGAGGCGAAATACCTTGCGAACATTTCTTTTAAAGGCAGAGCTGATTTTTATCCCTTCAATTCCTGCCAGAAGGGGGCAGACGTACCTTGCCCGGGGATCATTAATGATCTGCAGCATGCCTTCTTTGTTTATATATGGAACCAACGGAAATATTCTGCACGCA
>JAMOAC010000031.1 GCA_023621975.1 Bacillota bacterium
GTAAGAAAACAACCTATAAAAAAGACTCCATGAACCATCAACAGCCATTATTTGACTGTCAACTCAACCCTATAAATTTTAGAGCAGCTGATATGTCCCAGCAAACGAATATATTAAATCGAGGTTTTCTTCATCATGCGTTCTCTTTCCGTTTTGAGACTGCAAAGTCAAAGGCAAAGTGCCCTGCGTTGTGTTTACAATATGAACATATTGGTATATAATGTTTACACTGTAGACAGCGAGGAACGTGATTGGAATTAATAAGCAGAATATCAGTCTTACTAATACCGAATGGGAGCTCATGGAATGCCTGTGGAAAGCGTCGCCGCGAACCTGCAGAAAAGTAGCGGGAGGACGCAGTTATCAAGGAAACGGACGATTTCCTTAACCGGGTGTACAAAGGCATCATCGGCCTGATAATAAGCACCATCACAAAAAAGCAGTAGCTCACAAAGGAAGAAATTGAAAAATTGTGCGCCATCCTGCGTGAAACTGAGGTCAAGGAGCTGGAGAAATGACACAACTCATCATCACTTCCTCCATTCTTATCCTCGTGGTAATTCTGTTACGGCATTTTTTAAAGGGCAAAATCAGCCTGCGCCTGCAATACGCCCTTTGGGCGCTGGTGCTGATACGTTTGATTGTACCCATTACCTTGTTTGAAAGCCCAATTAGTGTAATGAATGCGGTTGAACGGTCGGCAGCCTATAAGATGGCTGAACAAACGCTTTCAAAAACCAAGGTATACTCTGACGTGATACGTCACAGTGAAATGACGCCGGATGAGGCGCGTAAAGCCGGAAAAGGTACGCTGCATGAAATTCGGGGGTATCCATCACAGAGCGGTTATGCAAACCTGCGGACGTACATTTTTGTGGATTCTCTTGGTGAGGTACTGGCTCGGATACTAAGAATAGCATGGCTTTCTGGAATTGCCGTTATCGGACTGACCTTGCTTTTATCGAACCTGGGTTTCAGGAGGAAACTGATAAAAACCAGGATCCGCTATCAGACAGACATTTGTGAACGACCAGTTTATTTAGTTGAGAACTTAACTTCGCCCTGCCTGTTCGGATTCTTTCGCCCTGTAATCTATATCACTCCGGACGTTGCCGGGGATGCGCTAAAATTGCGCCATGTGCTGGTCCACGAACAGACCCATTACCGACACGGCGACCACATCTGGGCGGCGATGCGAAGTTTATGCCTTGCCGTACACTGGTACAACCCTCTTGTCTGGCTGTCGGCGACGCTTTCCCGCCGGGATTCCGAACTGGCCTGCGATGAGGGAACCATCAAATACCTCGGCGAAGCAAGCCGCTTGGAATACAGTCGAACGATCATCGGGCTAGTCTGCGAGAAACGCAAAACCATGGATTTACTTTGCTTCTCCACTACCATGACCGACGGAAAAAAGGGTATCAGGGAGCGCGTCACACTGATCGCAAGAAAGCCAAAAGTCCTCGTGCCGGCATTGGTTGCGGTCGCACTCGTTGCTGCTGTTGCGGTCGGCTGCACCTTCACAGGAGCAAAATCCGAAAATGCCGAGATCATTCCGCTGGCGGCTGATGATGTGGAGTACGACCGACCCCTTGCTCAGCATGAAAAAAGAAAGATGCCATATCTTCTACACAATCTCAATTTTATAAGCTCTCATCCAGACATCAACTTGGATTAAATATGCCATTAACTGCGTTCCTGTCATGAGCTGACCGTACCAGGGCATTGAAATTTCCTTTCCATCGGAATCGATAATTTCCTGCACCTTCTGCCTGTTAATCAGCTGCACCAATGGAGAGCTGGAATCATTCAGTATCTTTTGCAGACTTGACTTAACTGCGTTTAAATATTTTGGATTGTGAGTTTTGGGATACGGGCTTTTTTTACGCCATATAATTTTGTCAGGCAAAATACCCTTCATGGCCTCCCTTATAATCCCTTTTTCTCTGCCGTTAAAGAACTTAATGTTCCAAGGCATGTTATAGGCGTACTCTACCAGGCGATGGTCACAGAACGGTACTCTTACCTCAAGCCCGTTGTACATACTCATTCTGTCTTTTCTGTCCAGCAATGTCTGCATAAACCAATTCAGATTCAGCATAAACATTTGCCTCATGCGAACCTCAAATTCTCCCTCGCCTGGTAAGGTATCCGTATTGTTTACGGTATCGCTGTACTGCTGTTTCACATATTCTTCGCCATCCTTCAGCAATCCCTGTTTTAAAATGCTTTGCCTTAAATCCAAAGATTGGGACCAGGGGAAGGTATCTTTATATAAAATATCCCTGTTGTAATACCAAGGATAACCGCCAAATATTTCATCAGCACACTCGCCGGAAACCGCAACGGTAAACTCCTTTTTTATTTCTCTGCACAGTAGAAGCAATGAAGAATCCACATCCGCCATGCCAGGCAAATCACGGGCAAGCACCGCATCACCCAAATGCTTTTCCAAATCTTCATTTTCGAGCAATACTTCATGGTGCCGCGATCCTATCTCATTTGCCACTATCTGGATATATTCTTCATCGGAATTCGGTTGAAAAATACTTTTTACGAAATATTGCTGATTGTCAACATAGTTAACCGAATATGTATGAAGAATTCCTTTGTTGTCAGATAAATAACTTTCGGAAGCTATTTTTGAAATAATGCTGGAATCAAGTCCTCCGGACAGGAAGCAGCATAAAGGCACATCCGATACTAACTGGCGCTTAACCGCATCGGTGATTAAAAAGCGAGTCTTCTCAATGGTGGTTTTGATGTCATCAGTATGTTCACTGGCTTTTAAAACCCAATATTTACGGATTTTACATCCTGTTTTTTGCTTAAAGACCAGGAACTCTCCGGGTCTCAATTCGTTCACGTCCTTGATAACTCCCTTACCACTTGTTCTGCCCGGTCCTAAAAGGAAGATTTCCTTGAGTCCATCGTTATCAATTCTAGGCTTGACTAATGGATTTGCCAACAAAGTTTTTAATTCGGAACCAAAAATAATACCATCAGGGTAGCAATATATAAACAGCGGTTTTACTCCCATTCTGTCGCGAGCCAAAAACAAAGTATTGGTTGTATCGTTCCAAACTCCGAAAGCGTAGATGCCATTCAGCTTTTCCAGGCACGATTCGCCCCAATGTATAAAAGCTGTCAGCAAAACCTCGGTATCGGAATGTCCTCTGAAATGATATCCGAAAGCTAAAAGCTCGTCACGGAGCTCATTTGTATTATAAAGCTCTCCGTTATAAACAATTGTATAGCTGGTATTGCCCTTTTTTATCGTCATTGGCTGAATTCCGTTTTCAGGGTCAATAACGATGAGCCTTCGATGCATCAGGCACACGTTTTCCTTCAGATATATGCCTTGCGCGTCAGGTCCTCTGCGCACCAAAGTGGCTGTCATTTTGTTTATGATATCCTCATGATTTCTTAAATCCCTGTTATAATCAATCCAACCTGCAATTCCGCACATAAACACCCTCCTGAAAAAGCACCACTCATGATGATGTTTTTATAATCAATACTACATTTTATGCAATTGTCTTAAAGATTTCTTCTTTGTGCTTCACTTTTTTTATCTTTTTTCTTTATTTTTCTTGCTGAGAAATCATTTGTATTTCACTATAATCCTGATACCATAACAAAGGCGCTGTAGACAAAAGTCCACAGCGTCTTTGGTTTTTTTAAGATGGGTACTTTACCATTATCATTATAGAACTTTAACCTTTAGCGTTTAAACCTGTTAGCATTTACCATCTTCTTTGAAAGCATACATCAATACAACAGTAGCCTGTAACCAATCAGATTTCGCTGCGTTCGTATTCTTAAGCAGTCCTTTTATGAATCGTACTTAACTGCTTACTGTGTTGTTTAGCTCCCTTTAAGCAGAATAACCACCTTTACGTGGCTCGGGGTGATGGAATTGATGTCTGCAGGCATTTTTTCAAGGGATGATCCCTACACAGCTTTTAAAAGCATTGTTACTCCAGATATTTCATTTTCCAATTCGATGCATTCTGCTTGCTGGCTCTGTATATAACTATCAAATAGATAGGCCTTTTCCGGAAATTTTTCTTTTAATTCGTTTGCTCTTTTTATGATCCATTTCTGCTGTTCATTATTGATGCTGGCTATTTCATCATCTTCAATGATCTTATCTTCGATCAGTTTTATTCCTGTTTTATTAAAAATTGCAAGCCATTGCTCTCTGGTTGGATACTGTGGATTGTTTTCATCATTGCCATATGCATCATCAATAATAATATAACCACCTTTTTTTATTGTCTTTTTTAGCAGATTTATTGTTTCTTCCGCATTTCCTAAAACATCTCCCGCAGCTCCAAGAATAACAATGTCATAGCCCTTTTCGGTCTTAACCAATTCTGTGATATCTCCTGCTAAAAACTCGCACAATTCTCCTACACCAAATTCTTGTGCTTTTTGGACTGCAAAATCAATAAACTCCGGAATGATGTCAATACCTTTTACCATGCAGCCAAGTTCCTTAGCTAAATTAATGCTTACCGCTCCTTTACCGCATGCCAGGTCAAGAACCTTTGTTTCCTTTGAAACAGGAATATGTTTAGTTATCATTTTCAGTATATCTCCTGGTGATGAACCCAACTCCCATAAATCCTGTAATAAATACGGTAGATACGGAATCAGCTCTACTGATTCAGCCGACAATGATTTTGCAAGTTTTTCTTCTACAGTCATAAAACCCATCTCCCTGCCATGATATTTTATCTAAAATATGCTGCCAAGTTAATGCAAAGCGATTTAAGGTAATCTCGATAAGCATTTTATACTAATGCTGGAAAAAAGTTGGTATAATATCAGGTGCACAATTAAATAACCACTGTTTAGAAACCAAACAGAATTTTATAAGCCTCTCAATGGCCACAGCATATAGTACAACCGACAGCTCAAAAATCCTTATAAATATTGAAAATTCATATGTTTTGTATGCATAATAGATATAAGACAATCATTCTTATATAAGCAACAGACAACGCGGAATGAATCACAGGAGTCTTTGCATTCGCTTCTAACGGACGGGGGTTCCAGAAATTGCTGGCAAACATAGTAAAATTAATAAAAAATTTCTTTATAATATCCATGTCGGACGGAGATAAGGCAGAATTTACAATAAGCATTAACAGTATCAATATTGCCAGAGCAAAAATTACAACGATAATGTTCGTTGTGCTGGAAGCGATGATGCTCCTGATTCATTATATAAAAAACAGCGAGAAGCTTTTTGACGCGCCCTACATATATTATGGGTTCATGTATGTGCTGATGATGGCTGCAATGATTGCATTTTTCGTGATTTTTACCAAACTTGGAACCGATGTACAAAGGTACATATCCCGCATCCGAATTGCCGGGATTTTTTTTATTGCCTTTATACTGATGTGGTGTGCGGGAATATCGCTGCTTGACCAATTATCAAACGGGCAGGTTATCGTATATATCGTAGCAGTAGTATCAATAGCCGTCACCCCATTTTTTGAACCGGCTGTATTACTCCTTGTGTACCTGGCAGTTCATGCACTGTTTCTTACAGCAATGCTGGCAACGCCGTATTTTCAAAATTCCGCACATCTGCTCGGCAACTCAATCAACGCGACTACATTCGTAATAATATCGTGGGCAATTTCCTATATGAGATATAAAAAGCAGACCGAGGACTTTATTAATAAAAAAATTATGCTGGAGAAAAACGAAGAGTTGAAAAAGATTAACTTACAGTTGCAGGAAGCCAATCAGAAGCTGGAAAAAATGTCCGTAACTGACAGTTTGACTGGGATTAACAATCGATTGGGCTTCGAAACCGCAATTAGGGACGAATGGAACAGGTGCAAACGGCATTCGATACCCCTGTCGCTGATAATTGCAGATGTTGATTTTTTCAAGGAATTCAATGATAATTACGGCCACCAGGCCGGTGATTACTGTATAATAACAGTTGCGGAAGTTCTGAAATCTTATGCGAAGCGTTCGTCGGACAAGATAGCAAGGTATGGGGGAGATGAATTTGTGGTTCTGATTCCGCATATGGACAGGGAAAGCGCATTAAATCTCGCCGAGCAAATAAGAAAAGCGGTGGAAGAAAGGCACGTGCCACACATGTTTTCCGGCGTTTCAGACCATGTGACGTTAAGCCTGGGCGTTAACACGGTAATTCCGTCGGATGAAACATCCATTGACGAATTTATAAGCAACGCTGACAAGGCCTTGTATAAAGCAAAGGAAAAACGCAATTGCGCAGTGTTTGCAATGCAGCAGGATACTACAAAAATCGTGTGAAAATTCGGTGTTCTGTAGAAACTGATGGTGTACTCGTGAAGTCCAATGGCGGTATATTCAATGCTTACAGCCTTGACATCAATACCACGCACTCCACATTGTTCGAGTTCATGGACCAGTAGCATACAACTTAAAACAGCCGTCCTTCTGCCAGGTGCCGAATATTAGTTCAGCTGCTTCTTTTAGTATTGGCTCTGTGTGGTCCATTCCTAAATCCAATAGTTACATTACGCTTTTAAAAGTCGGGAATGGCGCGTCTTTCATTAAACGCTTATCTGGTGTAGTCCAATGGAAATCTGGTTAATTATACCATAGAACCCCCAAATAATGTTATATAATGAACCTTATGATAAGTATTCATGTTCAGATCAGAAAAACCATCAATGCCGGAAGTACAAGCAGAATGAAAAATTCTGTAACTCATTTATTCACTAAAGCAATGAAGCTTTTTCGCCGGATCCAATTATAAAATATAATAATATATTAAATCAATTAAATCATAAAAAAATTCATAATTCCGTGCACTAATATTGTTGCCCAACAGTTTTCAGTTCTCAGTCTGATAAGTCCAAGTACTGTTCCATAGCCTATTCCTGCAGCAAGTTTCAGTAATTGTAATACATCCCAACTCCCCGATATCATATCTGGAATAATATAAAAAAGATGCCATATTGTAAAAAGAGCAATATTCCAAGCATAGATAAGTTGTTTACTCATCATTACCTTGCTAAACCTGTTCCAAATATATCCCCTAAAAAGCAATTCCTCATAGACCGGCGTTACAATACTGCCATAAATAATATTCATAAGCGAAGTGAATCCTTGAGCATATTTATATTTTTTTCCGGGTTAAGAAGGCTCCAACAATTGCCCCAATCAATGCAAACGGAGCTATTCTGACGAATAGCCATTCAAAAATGTGGAATCCCACTCCAAGAACTGCAGTTTCGGGGTCGCTATAATCCCAAGCCAGGTAAGGACTATCGGCTATTATCAAAATCACAAAAGCAATTATTATAACTGCACATAGTGAAATACAAAGCCAATGAAGAATATTACGCCTTGCCACCTTCCCTTGAGCGAGCTGCGTGTTTATGACCTCAAGTTTTTCAGATATCACCTTTAAGTCATCCACCTTTGGTGGGTCAATAGTTTCTCCAAGCAAAGTACTTACAGGTGTTTCAAGTACTTCCGATATAGACATCAACATTTCGGCATCAGGAACTGACAAGCCTTTTTCCCATTTAGAGACTGTTTGCCGAACTACATTTAGCTTGATAGCAAGTTCTTCCTGTGTAAGGCCTTTTGCTTTTCTGATTGCTTTAATGTTTTCATTTAGCATTAACAAAAACCTCCTTTCGTAATCATTTTAGTCCCTCATCAGCCGTTGCCACAAGCAACGCATATTAACATCCCATTGAAATCATTCCACCTTTCGAAACTTACAAAAAGTCAGCACTATAAATTCCTAATTGTTTCATTGAATTTGCTACGTCATCTGCCATATCCCAGATTGAAAATCCTTCCGAAACATTCTCAAAGTTGATGGTATTGATTTCTGGAGGCTAATTTTTATAGTATCTGCCTGAAGAAACATGTCAGTCTTTTTTCAGGTGATTTTCGGAACAGAAGGTATGAACATATCAAATGTAAAATGTTTCGCCATCTTTCTTAAATAAAACCTGATCAGACAGATTTTTGAACAATTCGGGAGCCATCGTGTGAATTGGTATCACTTTCTTCGGTTTTAATTCCTGCAATACCTTTTTAATATCGGACGTAGTTGCGTGCCCTCCGGTGTGCAGTTCAAATGTCGAAAAACCTTTTTTATTCAGCAAAAACTCAAATTCTTTTTGATGGTCGCTGTTTCGGTATCCGCTCTATAGTGAATAAATAAGCAGTCCGTTTTGAAGACCCGCAATTCTGATATTTTGCCACATTGAAGGACGAACAGCCATAATAATATTATTTTGGATCTTTTTCAACTTATCTTCTTGAATGTAATTAGATGAAAAGCGTTTAGCATAATGTTGTTTACCAGTTTTATTCAAGAATTTCAGCATTGCCTGAGAAGGATTTAATACTTTTATAATAGGATAGTTTGGGGATGGATAGGGCAGTTGATTGTTGCCAAGCCGCCTGAGTTCATATAAAATGTTGGCAATATAAGTATCAACGACAAAGATTCTGTCAAGTCTTACCGCTGACCGGTAAAAACTTACGAGCCTGTCGATATTCTGGGTTGATGATTGAAACAATACCGGTCCTTTGAAATTTTCAATTTTCTTGACAAGCCGTTCTTCAAGCTCCTGCTCAGTGAAAACTTCCTGATCCTCCCGCCCGAGAATTGTACCTTCAATTAAAAGCGCATCAGCTCCTTTTTTAGCTTTAGCAATAAACCTGTCAAGGCAGGCAAACTTCCGTCCATGACCGCGGAAGTCTCCGGTATAAATGATTGTTTTTTCTTTATCCGAAATTTCAAATGCAGCTGCATCAAAGGCTGAATGATCCATTAAAAATGGCATAATCCTGAAGTCACCAATTTGGAAAGGCTCATACATATTGAATTCGCAAACGTTTGACAGATATAACGGTTCCTCATGGAAAGGTACTATTTCATGGGCCCCTCTATAAATCGTTATCAGCATCTGTGAATCAGATCCTTTTAAAATATCGATGCATTAAATTCCAAAGTTATTCCCTTACTTATTCCTATAATTCTTCAAAATAATAGTGTTTATCAATAACTTCATTATCTTCGCTCATTAAAAACATGTCCACCCCAAGAGCTTTCATTAGCTTTTTAATGTTTGTATCATGAATTTGCATATGCGGAATGCTGAGTTGGTAAACAAGAACAGCTTTACGCAAATCAGTTTCGGCGGGTAGCTCAAAGTCAACCTTCAACTTGTTGAAATCCAAAATACGGCTGTATGTTTCGATCTCGAGTACGCAACGCAGCAACGTTTCTTCGGTTTGCGGTCCTTTCAGTTCAATAATATAGATACGGTTTTTCTCCTCATTTCATGACAACAAATCGATTTTTCCGGCAGTATCGCTCAATGAATTCTTCAGCGGAGTCTGATAATCAATGATTTTGCCTATGTAGGGATACGTATGTCCCATCATATTTCGGGCAATATGCTCCTCTTTGCGAGGTGATGCAGGATCAATAGCTTTCCATTCATGACCGGGGGTTTTATAAGAGCTGTCTCTCCTGATCCGCTCAATTCTATCAAATGCGCTCAGATTGTTCAGAAGATGTTCTGCGATAACCTCTGTGTATTTTTCTTTTGTGTCAGATGTTACGCCCAAATAGTTTATGAAACTTTGTGTATACAGTAATGAAACCCTTTCCGGAGTCAGCCATTCATCGACCTTGTTTAAAAGCTCTGTCTTCTTATAAACAATTGCCATAAAAATACCTCCTGCTATGCAAAATAATTCTCTTTATACTTTCCATTTTATTTCAAGTTTCTCCATTTAGTCCACCTGGTGCATCCCGTGTCCCCGCCTCTCATGGGTCTGCCCTTCTTAACCGAACCATTATTTCCGCAGATTTCGGTATCATTATTCGGTATCACTATTAGGTATCACTGTTCGCGAGTCTTATTCTTTATGCTGCTTCTCGTCCGGTTGGGCTTGCCGCCCCTGCTCCGCTCCATATTCACATGTTACACACTTTTTGACTGTCGACGCAGACATAATTGCCATGGTTAACCCTCCACTTCAACTTTATTTTTTGGGCTACTGTAACAGCTTGCTGTTTTAACCATAAAGTAGTCGTTCATTGATACTGAGACGCTTTTCTGATGCTGATACCCCAATACATACTTAAAAACCATTCCCTAAAAGGCACCGATACCCTTTTTTACAAACTCATCAAGTGCTGCATTGCTTTTTCCTGTAATGAGAATAAAGTCATTACGATAATACATCAAAAATGTTTCCACTGGTGGTATTGAAAAAAGATCATTACAGAAAATAATATGAGAAAGCAACTCCCGGTCCATAACAGCCTCAATACATTTGTCCCTATACTTTTTATAATTACTATTTTTCTGGAACTCCTGAAAATGAGGATAAAATTTTGAGAATTCATTTTCAACCTTTTTAGCTATATCTTGCACAATCATAACATACCTTCATTCTATATATATTAATCTCATTGGTGTATAAATAAATAACACAAAATTATAAAACTGCTGTCAAGATTTTCTTGTTCTTTTGCGTACAGCAAGTTATTCTTACACACCTATTCTGTCTAATCGACCCCTATCAAAACTGCTCGTTATCTAATCTGTCAACTCACCCCTATCACTTTCAAGGCAGTTGATGTATTCCCGTAAATAATAAGGGTTTCATGATATTGTCACCCTCAGGCAGAACAGCCGTGAGAACATCTCAATGTCTGGAGACCCTTTATTTACAGCTTTTTCAACCTTTAGACAAAGCGAAACCCCTGTCACAGGTTTCCTCAATGTCATCCATATAATGGCTCATGTACGTTTTTCCTGCGGTTTTTAATGGCTACTTTCAAATCCTAAAAAATAGCAGGTGAACAGCAAAAGCTTTCCACCTGCAGTTTTATTCACATAGCCCTCCTTTATTCAGCTCATCCTCTTTCCCGAAGTGGTCCTATGGGGCTTGTCTTCTGCTTTTTCTGCAAGCAGGGCTTGGACAGATTTCTTCATGGGCATTGAATTTTTTACCAAACATTTAATGCGTGTATCGATACGCTTCAAGTAAATCTTCTCTTAATTGGCTTGTTCCTAGATCATTCAGATCAAAACGTCTTCGCTCTGCATATTTTCCTATACTCACTATTCTTATGTCTCCACCGATTCCACTTCCTTTATTCGGCCAGATTGTAACTATGTTTTTGCGTTTACCATTCGAATGAATTGCTTCAAGTATATATGCTCCGTCATTTCGCTCCTTGCAGGTAAAATCTTTATTTAAAAAAATGCCTGTTTCCATAAGTTCATTAATAATTGCTTTTACCAGTTTTGGGTGGGATTCTATGCTACCTGTCGCTTGTTCTGATGAAAAATTAACCGGTTCAGAATTTGAAGCACCGTTCTGCTCTCCGAACAGATTGTTCCCAGGTTTATTAATGCGATTTCCCCAGAACACATCAAAATAAATAACATGAAACCTTTTCCCCAGCTCCGTACTTATTTCATATGCCTTCTTCTCGAGATATTGCTGCATTTCATCATACAGATCTTTTGTTTTTATATTTCCAAATGTTGAACTCCTTGACAATCCCCACCGGTAAATGCTTTCATCATCAAAAATTTTGTTATTTTTAATAATCCAACTGTCAATCGGTAGAAACAGCAGCGGGATTAGACGCTTACGGGTTTCACTGTCTATTTCTTTCGCCATGGCTACAATATGCTCAAGATACAGATCCACTAACTTTCGAATACGATTATATGATTCTTTTATTAAATCCGGAGAGGAATATGTGAGAAGGGCGTCCTGCAAACTTATACACAGTTTTTGTTCAAATTCATCCATTGCTTCTTTTGTTGTAATTTGCAAATTGAGTTCATTGATTATCCAATCCTTTTGCTTAATAAAAACTTCATCACAAACTTTCATTGCTTTAACTTTATTTTCATAAAAATTCCAGTCAGAAAGTTTTTTCCCGAATGCTTGTGTGGTGTTTGTATTAACAGCTTTCTTTATAATGCCGTTTACTCTAACACCCTGGATAATCTCCTCATATTCATAAAGAACAGAAGGATTTAAAAAGATTTTTTCGGCAGACTGCAAGGCCTGATGAAAAACAGAAACATCCATGATTCCCGATCCCCCAATAACTCTAAGCAATTTCATAAGTTATGTATTTCCAATATTTTATTCTCCAAAAAACGACTTGTTCCTTTATTTTTTGTTATAGTCTCAAGTAGTGGTGTAAATTTCGTGGAGGCTAATTGACAAAAGTAACCACGATATGATTTCTACTTTATTAGGGAAACAAAACAAAACAAATAAAGTAGAGG
>JAMOAC010000423.1 GCA_023621975.1 Bacillota bacterium
ATCCTGTCAGTATTCTTCGAGCATATGGCAATACAACGTTTGTAACGGTGATTGGTACAGCACTTGCGCTATTTATCACTACTATGACAGGATATGTCTTGCAGCGTAGAGATTTTCCGTGGCGAAATCATTTTTCATTCTTCTTTTTCTTTACAACATTATTTAATGGCGGACTGGTTCCCTGGTATTTGCTGTGTGTTCGTTATTTAGGTTTTAAAAACAATATGGTGGCATTAATACTTCCTATGATATTTTCAGTTTGGAATATGATAATATCAAAAACTTTCATGCGAAGTATCCCCGATGCCATAACCGAATCCGCCAAAATAGACGGAGCAAACGACTTTTATATATACATAAGGTTGATACTACCACTGTCCGTACCATTGATAGCAACAATTGGCCTGTTTACCGCATTGGCTTACTGGAATGACTGGTATAACTGTATGCTATTTATAGAAAATGAGAATATGTTTACTTTGCAGTATTATCTTCAGAGAGTATTGGGCAGTGTTGATGCTCTGCGACGGGTTGCCGAAAAGTCTGGTCTTGATGTTGGACAGTTACCCATGGAGTCTATGAAGATGGCTATGACTATAATTACTACAGGTCCAATTATTTTACTTTATCCTTTTGTGCAGCGTTATTTTGTAAAAGGCTTAACCATTGGTGCGGTCAAAGGTTAAGTTTATATCAGTTTGTTTACATGCGATCCAGTCGATCGCAAAATATCAATAATAAAAAGGAGGGAGAACATGGAAAGAGCTAAATTTTTATTGTCTTTATTATTAATCCTGGTGATGGTTGTCAGTATGGTGTTGTACGGATGTGGCTCTGGAAAAGAGGATGTAGCTGCACCCGATACCTCTGATGAGAAACCGGCTGCTGATGACTCGGATAAAAGTTCAGAAACGGATGAATCCGAATCTGTAGATCCTGGAGCAGGAGTCTATAGCCAGATTGATTTATCCCAACCGTACACGGTAAATATGTATGTACTGGGGGATGTACCACCCGATATGGATTTGGTTGTTGAGGAAATAAACAAAATACTGGAACCTAGATATAATACAAAACTTGATGTTCATTTTTTAGCCTGGTCAGACTATGAAACTAAGTACAGTCTTATTTTGGCTGGTGGCGAAGATGTTGATATTATGTATACTTCATCATGGTGCTTCTATTACACTGAAGCTGCTAAGGGTGCCTTTATGGAGATTACCGATGAATTTCTGGAGCGTGCTATGCCTCAGACAAAAGCAACACAGGCACCAGAATCATGGGATCAAGTTAGAATTAAGGGAAAAATTTATGCAGTGCCCAGAAATTATGAGGTGGCAGAAGCTGAGATCGTTGCAATTCGCGATGACTTGAGAGAAAAACATGGGCTGGAGCCTTTGACCGACTGGGATTCGCTGGTAGAATATCTGGAGGTCATTGCTGAAAGGGAAACCCCTGAGTCTGGTATATGGGCTATAGCTGCCAGCGGTGGTAATTCTATGCGTACGATCTGGGATCAGAAACACCAGATAATCAGACTGATAAAGGGAAGTACCATTCCTCACTATACTTATGTATACGATAATGGTAAACGACCGACTAATGATGATTTTTTCCTGTATTGGGATTCGCAATATTTCCGCGATTTTGCAAAAATAGCCAAAGAACTTTGTGATAAAGGATGTTGGCCTGAGGATGCACTAACAAGTACTGTTTCAGAGCACGATGCATTTGCCAATGGTCAGGGTGCATATATGGCATGGAATACTACTGTTTTCAAACACGGCAAACGGGCTGAAGAAAATATTGAAGGAGCAAAGGTTGGGTATTATGATTTAACAAAAGATGCAGTAGTCTTTCCAATGCCCTATGTAAATGACTGTTTTGCTATAGCAGCTGCTTCAAAAAATCCTGATCGCGCCGGTATGGTTCTTGATTTGCTTAAGAATGACAGCGAGCTATATCTTTTAATACAAGGTGGAATAGAAGGTAAGCACTATATCAATATCGACAATGAATACCGCCGTCTGGGACCTGAAGCTGAACGATATCCTTGGAATTCCTTTGCATGGGGTTTGAACAATAATGAACTTGATTTAATTCCTGAGGATACGGATCCCCGTCAGATAGAACTTGAAGAGATATTTAAACAGCGAATGGTTCCTTATCCTACAAGCGGTTTTGTATTTGACGCTGAACCCGTAAAAAATGAACTTGCAGCAGTTGATGCAATTCGTGATGAGTATCTTGGAATGCTGGAGCTAGGGCTTGTGGATGACCCGGATGCGACTATCGATGAAATGGTTTCACGAATGATGCAAGCAGGGCTTGAAACAATAAAAGCTGAAGGATTAAGACAATATGAAGATTGGTTGAAAAATAATCCAGAGTAATATATGTCAAAAATTCAGTTCGACAAATAAGGGCCTCTCTGTAAAGAGAGGCCCGTTATTGGAGGTTAGAGTATATGTCGAGAAAAATAACATGCTTCGATGCGAATTGGAAGTTTATGTTGGGGGATTATCCCGATGCCTGT
>JAMOAC010000029.1 GCA_023621975.1 Bacillota bacterium
GTTCGGGGCGGTGCAAAGTCAATAAATTCAATTTCCAGTTTAAAAGAAGATGCTTACAGCATGCGGGCTATGGAAAATGTTGAAGCAAAGATGAGGATTGCCAAAAAAGCTTTGGAGTATGTGGAAACCGGACGCTCATATTTCATTGATTCAGGGACCACTATGATGTGTTTATCAAAAATGCTGCCTAATAAGAATCTGTCTATTTTAACCAATGGTCCCAACATTGCCCTTGAAATTGTAAGGCGCAGCAATCCATCGGTTACCCTTGTAGGTGGGCATATTAACAGAAACAACCTTTCCATTTCCGGTGTCAATTCCTTGAACTTTATAAAGGATATAAATGTGGACGTTGCTTTTATGGCTACATCGGGTTTTTCTCTGGAATACGGCTTTACCTGTGGTGACAGCAATGAATGTGAGCTAAAAAGAGCAGTTATAAAAAAGGCAAGAAAAGTAATCCTTTTGATGGATACAAGCAAGTTAGACAAAAATATGCCTTTTACATTTGGAACACTGGATGATATACACATACTGATATCTGACAAACAGCTGCCAGAAAGAATAGTGGATGCTGCCCAGAAATCGGGGGTTATCATCCGCTAAAAAAGTATAACCATAAAACTGTTTTCCAGCAGAAATTATTGTTGCTTACAGACATGCAGAAATTATTATAGCAGTAATGACTATTGACGAAGCAAAAGGATTAAGGACAGAGAATGTAAGCAACAGCAATCTGCTGTAACAAAAATAAAAAAATATATATGTAGGAGGCTGAGTGATATGAAAACCAAGGCTGTGCGCCTGTACGGAAAAAATGATTTACGGCTGGAAGAGTTTGAATTGCCCCCAATAAAGGAAGATGAGATACTAGCCCAGGTTATATCTGACAGCATCTGTATGTCATCGTATAAGGCTGCTATTCAGGGAAAAGATCACAAGCGGGTTCCTGATGATATAGATGTCAATCCGATAATCATAGGGCATGAATGTTGTGGTGTTATTCTTGAGGTTGGAGAAAAGTGGAAGCACAAATTCAAACCGGGACAGAAGTTTTCAATACAACCTGCGCTGAACTACAAAGGAAGGCTGGATGCTCCCGGGTATTCCTACCGCTACATTGGAGGCAGTGCCACTCATATAATTATTCCAAACGAAGTAATGGAAATGGACTGTCTGTTAGAGTATAACGGGGATGCATTCTTTTATGGTTCGCTCGCAGAACCTATGTCATGTATTATCGGTGCTTTCCATGCAAGTTACCACACAAAACCTGGCGTCTATCAGCATGAGATGGGCATAGTGGACGGTGGCAACATGGCAATACTGGCTGGAGCCGGACCCATGGGACTGGGAGCCATAGATTATGCAATACATGGAGACAGAAAACCGAGGTTATTGGTAGTTACAGATATTGATCAGGACAGACTGCAGCGGGCCAGCGAAATAATTACAGAAGAAGAGGCTGAGCGAAACGGGGTTACGCTTAAATACGTTAATACTGCCGGAATGGATGATATAGAAGGGTATCTTCTTTCCCTGACTGAAGGAAAAGGCTATGATGATGTGTTTGTGTTTGCGCCTGTTAAATCTGTGGTTGAAACAGGAGATAGGATACTGGGACGGGATGGATGTCTCAACTTCTTTGCCGGTCCTACAGATCCTTCCTTCTCCGCTCAGGTTAATTTCTACAATGTTCATTATGCATCAACTCACCTTGTGGGTACCAGCGGCGGAAATACTGATGACATGAGAGAAGCCCTTAAGATGATGGAAGAAGGCCGGGTTAATCCTGCATCTATGATAACCCACATTGGCGGTCTTGACTGCGTGGTGGATACAACACTGAATTTGCCCAAAATTCCCGGTGGCAAGAAACTTATATATACCAATATTCAATTAGAACTTACACCAATTGCAGACTTTAAGGAAAAGGGCAAGACTGAACCGTTGTTTGCCAAGCTGGCTGAGATTGTGGAGGAAAATAACGGACTGTGGTGTGCAGAAGCTGAGAAGTATTTACTGGCTAATGCCACACCCATAAGATAAAGAAAGATAAGCATATGTATTAAAAAGATATGGCCGGTTCACATGCCCGGCCATATCTTTTTTCCTGTTATCGCATCTCTTGACCTCCGGTTACATTGATAGCCTGACCAGTCATATAGCTTGATTCGTCAGAGGCCAGAAATACCAGCACATTAGCCACATCTTCGTATGTGCAGCTTCTTCTCAAAGGAACCTGGTTTAAATACTTTTGCCTGACTTCTTCCTTGGTTAATCCCTGGTTCCGGGCATATTGCTCATATAAGCTGTTTACCCATAGCGGCGAATCCAAAAGGTTACCCGGACATATAGCATTAACCCTGATGTTATGTTGAGCCAACTCCAAAGCAAGGCTTTGCGTTAATCCTATGCCCCCAAATTTGCTGGCGGCGTAAGCCGAATTTTTGTAGGAGCCCTTTTTGCCTGATTTGCTGTTGATTTGGATTATGTTGCCTTTTTTTTGTTTTATCATAATGGGAACGACT
>JAMOAC010000464.1 GCA_023621975.1 Bacillota bacterium
TTCTGACGGCTCAGGATTTATTATGTCCGGATTCAGCTGAGCGATAGCCTTTGCCTCAGCGATAGTATCAGCACAGGCGAATGCAATCATATCCAACTCATGTGCCCTGTCTATAGTGGCTTTAATTGCCGGCAGGCTCATGGGCTTTTCACTGTGATTTACAACAACGCCTTTTGCCCCGGCATCCCTGACAGCCTCAGGCAATATATCAGCCATCCCCCGGCCAGGACGCAATGTATCCATGTAGGGAGCCAAAACAATAAGATTTTTCGTATTCTCCACTACTCTTCTTATTTCAACTACCGGAGTGATGAACAAAACATCAATATCATACTTCTCAGCTGCATCATCAGCAGCTTTTGCATACTCAAGCACTGTGTCTCCCCAAATATAGTTTTTTGTCCCTATTTCAAAAAAGGGCGTTCTGATTACTGGTTTCATTGAATACCTCCTTATGTTTATAACATATTGTATTTAATTTATTGCCTTCTTAAATAAGTTTTTTAACCGAAGCCCTCTTAACAACTTTGGGTGTGTAAAGAATAATATTTTCTTTTGGATAATCTCGGTTGATCATATTTAACAGGCAATTGGTAGCATCTTCGCCCATCTTATCCTTAGGGTGCGTAATTGATGATAGTTGCGGAATTGCTGTGAGGGATAATTCCGTGTCATCGTATCCGATTATTGAAAGGTCATTGGGTATATTAAAGTTGTGTTCTGCCATTAATTGATAACATTCAATTGCAAGCAAGTCATTATAGCATACCACTGCTGTAATTAACTTATTTGATACCATATTTACCAAAGTGTCATGATATTCAGATGATACTGTGTGCAATACATTAACCGGCAAACCTGCCTCACTGACTGCCTTGGTAAATCCATATTCTCTAAGTTTGGAGTCTCGTAAATCTTTTTTAAATAAGCCAAGTATTTTCCGGTGGCCCATTTCAATTATATGTTTGGTTGCAATGTAGCCGCCATAAAAATCATCATTAAAGAAACCCACAAGATCAATATTCTGAAAACGGCCGTCAATTGTAACTATAGGTATTCCGGCATTTTTCAGGTCTTGAATCATGGTGCTCATTCCATTGGAGGGTTTATCTATCCCTGTATAAGGCTGAATCAAAATGCCGTCTGTACCTTTCTTAATTATTCCATTAAATATATTCATTATTTCTTCATTTGAATCTTTAGTATCATGAAGGATAAGGTTGCATGACCGCTTCTCCAATACCCTGCTGATCCCCGCAAGAAAATAGGGAATAAAATATTTATCACCGGTATTTAAAAGAACATCAATATTGGCCTTGCTTTTTTGCCTGGGCATAGCAACACAGAAAGTTCCTATTCCATGTTCTTTTTTTAAACAACCGCTTGACACGAGTTCCGCCAAAGCTGCACGGATAGTTGCTCTGCCTACATTATAATATTTCATCATTTCTGATTCGGACATCAGCTTCTGGCCAATTTTGATCTTGCCCGAAAGTATATCTTCTTCGATTTGTCTTCTGACTTGCTGATAAAGCGGCTCATAACTATTTCTATCTATCATTTATTTTACCATTCCTTTTATAACTAAACTGCGCTATTTTTTGCTCTATCGTTAAACCTTAGCAACCTCAGAACAAAGTACTGCTTCTTTTGTTAAGTTTCTGCAATCATTTTCCTAATCTTTTCGCTCCAAATAATTATACGTTTGTAACATTATTTAGTCAAGTCCGCATATGCGAATAATTTACTTGCTGCCCTTTTTGGATAACAGCTGTAATATATAGACAAAAACTACCAGCAGCAGACCTTTTATAGCATCCTGAATATATGGATCAACATTAATGAGGTTAAGAATGTTTACTAAGGTTGATAGTATAATCGCTCCAATGAAAGTCCCCACTATGCTGCCTTCTCCGCCCGCTATATTTGTTCCGCCGACAATAACAGCTGCCACTGACTCCAATTGCAGCTTCATTCCGGCATCAGGATTCGCCATCTTCAAGCGAAAAGCATATATTATTGATGCAACGGCACATAAAAATCCACATATGGTATACACATTCATTTTTACTGAATTGGTTGATATGCCAGAGAGCCTGGAAGCTTTCTCGGATCCTCCTACAGCATAGACGTTTTTGCCAAACCTTGTTTTATTCAAAATAAATCCGCCGGCTAAAGTAACCAGGATCCAAACAATTGTTGGCAACAGCCTGGATGAGGAATCTGTCAAACGAAAGGTTTCATTAATATATGCTGACACATTTACATAATCCAATTGTTTTGATCCGGTTAACAGCAGGGAAAGATATTGAAAAAAGAGCATGGTAGACAATGTAATAATAAATGCAGGCACATTGGTCCTGCTGACAATAAGACCATTAACAGCGCCTATAACCAAACCCACCAATAATGTTGCAAGAATTGCCACAGGTATTGGCATGTCTGGTGTTGTTGATAAAAAACCAAGGCTGGTAAAACACATAGCCATAATTGAACCAATTGATAAATCAATTCCTCCGGTCAGAATAACGAACATCTGGCCTACTGCAATAATACCTACTATAGAAGCCCGTTCACTAACATTCAGAACATTATCTACGCTCAGAAATAGTCCCTTTGATACTGCCGTGCCAAACAAGATGACTGCCAATAATGTAAATAAGGAGCTGCGTTTTCTGATGATTTCTATTATATTAACTACACTTGTTCTTTTTATAAGTACTTTGTCCATTACACTGCCTCCTCCTTAATATTTCGGTGGCTTAGTATCAACATTAAAATAATGATTGCTCCAATAAACATGCCTTCAAAGTAGCTGGAAATACCGCTGAAAACAACAAACTTATTTAGCAATCTAAGCGAAAATATACCGACTAAAGCCATAGATAATTTTCCTTTACCCCCTGCAAGTGATACGCCTCCCATGACCGCCGCTGCAATAGCGTACATTTCATAACCGTCGCAAGCTCTGGGGTAACCAACAGTTGAAAATGCGCCTACCAGCAGTCCGCCTATTCCTGCCAGCATCCCACTCAGGGTATATATCAGAATTTTTATTTTATTCGTATCCACACCGGAAAGGTAAGCGGCATACTCATTTCCTCCTACCGCATAAATTTGCCTGCCGAATCTAAGCTTAGAAAGAGTATAGATTAATATGCCCGTAGCTATTATCACGTATATTAATGAAACGGGAAAAGCAGACAGATATCCTTTTCCGATAAACAAAGGATCGATTAAAATGTCCTTATATTCATTTATGGGATATTGTGTAGGAACTCCCTTTAAAAAATAATATGCCAGTCCTTTCACTATCCACATCATTCCTAAAGTAGCTATAAGAGGCGGCAACTTCATTTTTGCAACCATAAAACCGCTGGCTGCACCCATAATAGTACAAAAACCCACTGCAAAGACTATGCTGATTATGCAATTCATAGTATTATCTACATTCATACTGTATAATCTCGTCATAGCAAATGCAGAAAGAACCGTTGACAAGCTTGCCATATTCCCGACGGAAAGATCGATACCGCCTGTAAGAAGGACAAGAACCTGCCCCATTACTAAAAAGGAAAAGATCGAAAGCTCCTGAAAGGTAGCCAATAAACTAAAAGGAGATAAAAACGCCTTATTTAGCAATGCACAAACTACAAATATTATCAATGTGGCTATGACAAGCGGTTGAACTTTCAGATAACCTGATAATTTATACTGTTTCATAATAAACCTCTCCCTGCGCCTTATCTGTCCTGGATAATATATCAGACAAAATTTGTTGTTTGTCAGCATCTTCTATGTCATAACAGTTAATTATTTCGCCTTCTACCATTGTGTATATCCTGTTGGACAGCACCATTAATTCATCAATATCGCTGGTGAATATCACCAAAGTTGTGCCTTCCCGTGCCATCTCCTTGAAAAGTGCATATAAGTCCGCACGAGCGCCGATATCAATTCCTTCTGTAGGCTCTATTAGGAACAAAACCTCCGATTTGGCCTCCAGCCACTTTGAAATCAGGACTTTTTGCTGATTTCCGCCGCTTAAATATTCTACCAACTGACCGGTTCCCCGTGTCCTTATACTTAATTTTTTTATTAAATTCTGAGTTGCTTTCATTCCCCTTTTTTTGTTAATAACATGTTCTTTGAATCTATTAATATTAATAAGAATTATGTTTTCATAGACACTTCTGCATAGTATCAGTCCGGCATTTTTCCTGTCTTTAGGTACCAATCCTATCCCTTTTCGAATGGCGTCGACAGGGCGATTGGAAACCAGATTCTCACCTTTATACAATATACTGCCGCTGTGAAGCTTGCTTAGTCCAAAAGCTACAGCAGCGATTTCATCCTTATAGGAGCCTTCCAAACCAGCAAATCCTATAATTTCACCTTTAAACGCTTCAAAGTTAATATTTTTCAAATGATCACTGCTGACGTTTTCAAACTGGATAACAGGTGTTTCATCATCTTCAACTTTTCTGCCATTTTCCTGACGTTCATATAATTTCACATCACCGGTCATCATTCTGATTAATTCATTTTTATCAACATCACTGGTTAGAACCGTATCAACTTTTTTACCATTCCGTAATACAGTAATCCTGTCGCCCAGGATGAATACTTCTTCCAGATGGTGAGTGATATACATAATGCCCTTGCCTTCTGCCCTAAGCCGAATTAAGTTATCATACAGCATTTTTCTTTCAGCCTCGTCCAATGGAGCGGAAGCTTCATCTATCAGAAGAATCTTGCTGTCTGCTATTAATGCTTTACAAATTGCTATGATTCCCTGCTCTGATACTTTTAATGAACCAACCGGTACATCGAGGTTTATACTGGCACCAAACTTTTGAAATTCTTTGCCTGCTATTTCTCTCATTGCATCAAAGTCTATGCGTTGTTTACTTTTATTTACGGTAAGCTCGCTGCCCATAAACATATTCTCAACAGCGTTCATTGTGGGAACCAGATCCCTGTGCTGCTGAACAGCGTATATTCCGAGTTCCCTGGCTTTCCTGGCACTGTCAATGGTAACCGGATTGTCTTCTACATATATTTGTCCTGTATAATGTGTATTTACACCTGTAAACACTTTAACCAGGGTACTTTTTCCTGCACCATTCTCTCCACATAAACAATGAATTTCATTGGATCGCAGTTCGAAATTTACATCTTCTAAAACGGGTATGCCTCCAAATTTTACACCTATATTATTTGCATTTATTAATTCCAAACCGCTCACACCTCTCCCATAAAGTTATATAGTATAAGCGAGCATAATAATTTAAGATTATGTCTGCATAATGCTGAAAAAAGAAGTTGAGCCAAAGCTCATCCTTCAGTTTAATATGGATGCTTTACAAAAACCAAACCGGGAAGAATGAACCTTGGCTCAGCGAACAACTTTCAAACGGAATTACAATTCCACTCAGAAGCAGAATTTAATTAGTTTCTGTATATGGCTCAAATTCTTCTATATATTCTTTTGGCATTTCCCAGGATGGATTAGGCAGATACTTGGAACGGCCTTCCTGCGGTACAACAAACAAATCATAGTACCCTAAATCAGAAGGAACAAACAGGCTGCCTCTTGACTTACACTCATCTACAATCTTCTGAATTGCTTCTTTCTTTTCTTCTGTGTCAGCCATATAGTTACGCTGTGGAATTGGGATAATCTTGGGAACATCTTCACCATTCAGATAATGAATTGCATACTCAAATACTACCATTCCAAGATATGGTGCACATTCATGTGTCTGGACCATATCTCCTTTGAGTATAGCCTCCAATGCTTCTACCAGTCCGTCTACGCCCCAGACATACCCGATAAGTTCGTCTCTGCCTGCAATTCTTATTGCTTCCAAAGCAGCTATTGCTGATGTGTCACAGGAAGCTATAATTCCGTCCAGAGTACCTTTGGGATTTACTGTGAGAATATCCTGTGCAGCCTTAAAGGAAGCATCCCTGTCGAAATCTCCCGGACGAACTGTAACTACTTTTATATCAGGATAGTCTGCAAGTACTCTTCTGATTGCCTGTGAACGCATTCTGGATGCGTCTGATCCCATAACACCGGCTATTTCTGCAAGAGTACCCTTGGGTTCTCCATATTTTTCTGTAAGCTTTTCTACAATGCTCAGTCCATTGGAAACTCCATCAAGATAAAAGTCAAAGGTATAAGAAGTGATGTAGGTTTCTCCATCGGGTTTATCTTCTATTCCACGGTCCAGGGTAAAGAAGGGAATACCTGCCTGCACATATCGTTGACTGCATTCAAAGGACCGGCTTCATTTGGTGAAATGAGCAGCAAGTCCGGTTGTTGAGCCAGTAAGCCTTGTACGTCCTGAAGCTGTTTGGTGCTGTTGTTGCCGGAGTTGGCGGAAATGATTTCAATGCCGAATTCCTGGCTGTACAAATCAGCATATTTCATCATGTCTTCCCAGAAAGTTCTGCGCCACTCATTTGCCATATCACCGTTGGAAATAGCGATCTTATATTTCTTCAACGGAACGGCACCAACATTTTCTATTCCCGGCAAAAATGATTTTGGAAAGTCTGCCGGTGTAATAGCATTTCCTGGGAGTGCATCCTCACGCTCAACTACAGTGCGGACTTTAGGGCCTTCCGGAGCTGCAGGTTCCGGAGCCTCCGGAGTTTCCGGAGCTGCAGGAGCCTCTGTTTCTGGTGCTGTGCCTGTCTCTTGGCCTCCGCCGCAAGCTACCAATGCTATGGAAAGACACACTACCAATATCAACGAAACTACCTTTTTCATTTTTAAAACCCCCTATATATTAATTTTTTGGAGCACTTATTAAAGAATTAATCAAAGAATCAGCCTTGGTCTATACCTAACCTGAAGTAAAATTCAGATATCTCCTGTTTACCGTCCAATACACCGAGAATAACGCTGAACTCTATACTCGAATACCCATCCAAAGTCTGTAATGTGCCATTGGCACGTTCCTCTGCACGCCCCATAATAAATGAATTGGAAGGTTCTATGCCGATACAGTAGTCATGTGAACACATGTTTTTCCACTGAACCAGGATTGGCAATGTATCAACTTTATACTTAACATAGCAGCCCAATTCCAGATTGTGATTCACTATGCCTGCATATGCGTACCCATCTTTGTCAGGAACAATATCATGGAAATATACTTCTTCTTCTTTATGATCCATTGGTCCGCTAATTTCATAGTAGTCGTCCGGAACACTTTCTCCCTCTATTCTGTTTTTTACCGTTCCTTTTCCCTTAATAAATTTTGCCCCTTCATCAACCAATGGGTACCCAAAGTTAAAGTGATACAATATCATGAAGTCAGCAGGAGCGCTTTCCATGTTTATAACTTTGTCTTCAATGTAAAGTTCCTTAGATTCCAAAGGCAGACTTATTTTACGTTCCAAGAGCAGATTGTCTCCACACAAGGCACCATCCTGAACTTTACCGGAAACCTGCATGATAAAATCTTCATCAACAAAGTCCTTCTTGGCACAGACTTCCGTTGCAGGCAGTGTGCCAATACGCCCGTGTTCAGGGTAACAAATTCCGTTTTCTTCAGATGCAGGTCCTGTTGATCCCAGGCCGCAGGTATACATCATACCTGCGGGCCAGTAATAAACAAAGTCATTTTCTACACCTGTATTTACATTCTTCGCTACCAATCCGTTTTTTGACAGGAACGCAAAATTGATGCCTTTGTATGAAAAGTCATAGATATTTAAACATTGATCTTCCACCAGGGACGCTCTGATACCTGATGAGTTGTACAATTCAATTACCTTTAATCCGCTTGCCAATCCTTCATTGAGGGTTACCCTTCTGATTCCGGCCAATTGCTCAATATTGCCTACTTTTCTAAAAAACTTATAACTTTTCATATTACTAACCCCTTATTGCTTAAGTTGGAGACCAAACATTGTGTGCCTCATACGGAATAGTAATAGGAACTTCTTCTGATATCCTGCCCATAATCTCATCAATCTCGTCTTCATCCCAGGAAGGTCTGTCAACGTCACCTATGATGTACCACCTGTTTACAAGCTCATATGTTTCGTCAGGCTGAACTGTTTTGAGCGGGGAAAGTGTTTCAATTTCAATTCCCCAGTCAGCAGTATAAGTTTCAAAACTGCAGCCCATATCCGGATACTTTGCGCCAATTTGATGATCGTACTGGTTGACAAAACATACGCCCTTGTTAAAGTAAGCTGTCCAGCCAAGCTCGTTTCCGTATCCAAACTTGAATACCCCTGGTGTTGTATCGTTATTGTCAACAACAATGTAACGTCCGCCCCAATATACACGTTCATCGTTCATTTTCGAATAGGGCCAGCTGCAAAGAACCGTGTTGGGCAAAAGTCCGGTATTCCTTTGAGTAATAGGGCATATTAACCTGCCGCCGCGTGAGCCTACCATCAATGACCAGACAGCATATTCTATCGGCCATGCACCTGCATTTTTTATCATGCTGGTAACTTCCACATGGGTATCCAATAGTTTAACGCTTGTCTGTTTTTGCATGTTAGTCCATTTTTCTTTTTTTGCGGTAACTATTATTCCGCTTTCAGTCAGCTCATACTTCTCAACGGGATGGGAATCACTGATGTAGCTGCGGGGATATGCCTCAGGCGCATGCCAGACTCTGTGACCCCCATACAGTCTCATTACGGTTCCGTCGGGAAGTTCTTCGCTTAAAGCAACATCCTGTTCAAAAACATTTTCGCCATTAAGGAGCGAAAAATGTATTATCCTGGGTCCTACATCCAAGGTGATAATTAATTCATACTTATTGTTGGACAGCTTTACAGTCTTGCCTAATTCCAAGAAGTTATCAATATGCTCAACTTTTATACTCATATCTATTCCTCCTAAAATTCCACGCATTCCACATCGAGCATATCTGCCAGCATCCTCCATCGTCTTGATACATCACCTAAATTGATTACTTCATGGTGTGTTCCGCCGTATTTAACCCAGTTTTCTACGCAGGCTGCCGCACCGCAATCCGGTCTCCAGAAAAAGTATGGCATATCATTTTTGGTCATTTGATTATCCGACAACATGTCGCCTTTGCAAATCAGCAATCTGAATTTGTCACCACATACAGGAGCCAGACTGGTCAGCGTTGCTCTGCCTACTTCCGGTGTAAATCTGGGTGTGGGAGGATTCTCCAGTCCGCCTTCACCTAAAAATCTGTCGATGATCTGAGGCTTAACGTCCTTACGATGGGTTGCCCAGTTTCCTTCACCTGCATGACAGAAAATTATTGCATCCCGTTTGAAATCCATGGTATACATTTCAGTAAAGTTTGCATTGTTATCTCCAATACAATGAGCAGCTGCAACCATCGCAGCACACAGGCAGTCTCCTTCAGCGGCATAGCCATAACCTTCTGCCATTAAGTGGGAAGCTGCCAACAGTGGAAGTTGTCTGAATCGGCCGTCTTTCTGGAAAATATCAAACTGTGCAGTGAAAGCATCAAAGTCATTTTGTTCAAGATATTTCTTAAATCCAAAATAAATTTTTATTGCTTCATAATGGCTTTCGTATGAAAGTTTCGGATCAATGTCAAATACTTCCCTGTCATAGGCAATTCTGGCATCAATCTCTTCCTTAGTGGTTTCTTCCATTAACTTTGCAACTGCCCCTATAGTCTCATGTACATACTCTGGTCCGATCTTCTTAAGCACTGACATTTCATCAGCCAGAATATCATTCATGCCCGGCATCTTCTCAAAGATTGCTACGCGCATTCTGCGTAAAAACATATAAGTCTGGGCAGCTTTTCCAAAATCCTGAATAAAATCTTTGAACGCTTTATCATGGCGGTTACCGGCAAAGTATTGACATTTAAGACCCATTCTATTAATGGCGCAAGCATTATCCTGCGCACCATGCACACCCTGGTTTACTGTAAGCATCAGCTCGTCCCAGTCATCCCCTACTTCCTGGTCGGGCTGAACCACTGCAAAAGCTAATGGTAGGCGGTTATTCTGCAGTGCCCGAACAATCCAGGAACCCTGGGAGTAAGTCAGGCAAATAATCAATAATCCGTCCAAATCCATCGCATTCATTTCCTTAACCTTTGCCTCTATATCAGCCCGGTTAAGTGCTGCTCCAGGAAAATACACTTCTGCAACGTCTTTTAAGTCATCAACAATTTCCCGAGCGTATGCTTCCTGACGTGCAGTAATGCCTGGAAAAATAGGTTCATAACCGTCTGTCATCAGGCCCAGCAGCCCGATTCTTGGCAGTCTTTGTTCTCTCATGATATATTCTCCTTTCCTTTTTATTATTAAGCGAAAAGCGGTTGTACAGCTTTAATCAGTTTAATGTACTTTGAATACATTTCGTCATATATGTGTTTATTTTTTATATCAGGCTTGATAATGCCGCTGACCGGATTTGATTTCTGTGCTTCCTGAATGTCTGATGCCCAGCCAAGGGAAACTGCCGCTAAAATTGCTGCTCCCTGTGATGCGCATTCAGATTGTTCCAACAGTACAAGTTCTATCCCTAAAATGTCTGCTATGATTTGATTCCAATAAGGGTTTTTTGAGCCCCCGCCGAAGAAATGTAACTTTTTGATATCGATGCCCATGCTTTTCAGCATTTCAATGTTTTCTCTTATCATATATCCTACGGATTCCAGAATGGATTTTATTATTGTTTTTTTATCAGCGTCCAGCCCTAAGCCAAATATAACGCCTCTGGCATCCGGTATTGGTTCAGGTTGTATGCATCCGGCGAAATACGGAAACATTATAACTCCATTGGCACCGGCAGGCACATCTTTTGCTATACTGCATAAGTAATCATAAATGTTAATATTATTGTTCTTGCTGTATTCTATTTCTTCTTTGCAAAATTCGTCCTTGAACCATTTGAAAACAGCTCCGGAAGTCGGACTGTATGGAATTACCACATACTGACCCTCAGTAACTCCGCGGTAGACTGGCATTGCTGTATTTTTATAGTTTTTAGCGGATGGCAATAAAGAGGTAATTGCCATTGCGGTGCCGATTGTTGCTGTAACGATACCGGCATTCAATCCGCCTCCGCCGATTGCAGCAGCGATCTGGTCCATGGCACCTGTAATAATTTTTACATCTTCGGCCAGACCTAATTCAGAAGCTACTTCAGGAAGTATAAGGCCTGCCTCCTGACCGCAATCAAGAATTTGTGGAAGTTTATTTTGATCCAAGTTCAAAGTTTCTAAAAGATCTGTCCAATATGTGTCGTTATAGATGTCATACCAAGCAGTAGATGTGAGTAATGATTTTTCTGTAACAAATTCTCCTGTGAAACGGTAGATTAAATAATCCTCTAATAAAAGAAATTTGTATGTATTTTGATATATTTCCGGCTTTTTTTCCCTGAACCACAAAAGCTTAGCTAATGGAACTGCACCGTTCATGTCAGGGACGCCTGTGGTTTCAAATATTTCATCCTGAGTCCTGTGGGAAAGAATAGTTTCTGCCTGATCACCGGCTCTGTCATCCAGCCATACGACCGCGCGATGAAGTTTTTTGCCATCTTTATCCACAGGAATAATGGTTTCACCTTGCGTTGTTATACAAATAGCTTTTACATCTGAAATATTATTTTTCCCGCCAAGGACGCCAATCGCACTGCATATTGCTTTCCAATAGTCATCCGGTTCCAGTTCGATATATCCGTCCTCAGTAATTAAGTTATACTCTTCACTTGTTTTATCCAGCAAAACTAACTCCTTGTTGAACAAACATACTTTAATAGCCGTTGTTCCCACATCAAGAGTTAGAATCATATTACCACACCCCCTCGCCCCATCTTATTCGGATATGCGCATATTCGTATATTTAATTTACCAATACTTTATATTATATTCTTGTCAATACTTTTTTAAAATATTTATATATAAATCATAAATTTATGTGTAATAAATTAGTAATTACTTCTAAAATAAAGCTCATATTTTAAAATCATGCTTATTCTTGTACACTATCTGCCAAATCTTCATGCTGTTTAAATGAGAAGAAGCTTATCCTGAAATGCAATGCAGCATGCAGTTAACACCAACTAAATCTTATATTGTTTGATGCTGATCTGCATGCTGACAATGTAATTTGCTAAGTATGTTTCATATTTTATTCATAATATTTCTGTATCAAATCTAGTCAAGTCCAAATTAGTGTGTAAATTACCTCGGTTATCAAACGGTAGCTAATGAGACAATAGCCTAAGCGTTTATGCCGCGAAAGCTGTTGACGATGAGTACATGGCATGTTA
>JAMOAC010000384.1 GCA_023621975.1 Bacillota bacterium
CGACGAGCTGTATGTTTACTAACATAATTAATTAAAAGCTTGCTACTGCAGATGTAATAATATTTGGAGTTTGTAATAATACTCGTAATTGCTTGCTGTGACAGAAGCAATATAACAGCTGAAATAATATTATTCGACATTAATAATTGGGATAGGAGAGTGAGTTGGGCTATGAAAAAGATTTTTATAAATACTGTAGTGTTTATGATTGCAATAGTGATATTAATGACGTTATTTTCAGCATGCGGGAAATCCGGAAATGAAGATAAAGATTCCGTAAACAATGTTGAAGATGTGCAAAGCGGCAAAGAAAAAAATGATGAATCAGCAAACGAAAACTTACAGGATGATAATTCACAAAATGATAATGCAGTTGTTTACCCGATAACAATTAAGGATGACAACGGCTTTGAGTTTACGCTCAATAAAAAGCCTGAAAAGATTGTTTCACTTACATTGGGCACTGACGAGATCCTGCTTGCCCTTGTAGAAAAGGACAGAATAGCTGCCCTGTCAGAACTTGCCGTCGATAAGGGACTTTCAAATGTAGTTGAGGAAGCTGAAGGCTTTACACTTGTTGCGCCAAAAGATATTGAAAAGATTATAGCTCTTCAACCTGACCTGGTTTTTGTTGCAGACTGGACGGATGCGAATGTTGTACAGCAGCTGAGAGATGCAGGCTTAAATGTTTATGGATATAAGTCAGCTACCAATATTGATGAACAGAAGAAGGTAATTGAAACAATAGCCTACATTACAGGTGAAGTGGAAAAGGGAAAAGAGATAATAGCGCAAATGGACAGTAAACTTAAATATATTGAAGAAAAGGTTAAAAATTTAAAAGACGAAGAAAAGCTTAAAGCTTTGAATTGCGATGCGTTTTTCTGCACCTACGGCAAAAATACCACCTTTGATGAACTGGCAAAACATGCAGGAGTAATTAACCTTGCTGCTGAGATAGGTATAGAAGGATATGTGCAGATATCCAAGGAAAAAATTATTGAATTAAATCCGGATGTGTTGATTCTTCCGAGCTGGTCGTTTGGAGGCTTTGATGCTGATGAGTTTTACAATGAGATAAAGAATGACAAAAGCCTTCAGAATGTAAATGCTGTTAAGAATAACAGGGTATTTTCACTACCGGATTCCCATACTTTAGCTCTTTCTCAGTACATTGTCCTAGGTGTTGAGGATTTGGCGAAAGCTGTATATCCTGAACTTTTTGAAGAATAATGAAAAACAAATTATAGAATTTGATGCTAATTATGAGGACCGGTAAATTTGTGATATACAGCAAATTATGACGTAAAGTTAATTATGATTTACAGCAAATTACAATGCACAGTAAATTAAAGTATACAGGGATGCATAATTCGGAAGATATTAAGAACACCATGCATCCCTGTTATACAATTTGCATGATAGTGGGGTAAAGAAAATGTACAAAGAAGAAACAGGCATTAAAAATGAAGAAACAGGTATTAAAAAAGAAAAAACAGGTATTAAATCCGAAGAGAATTTTTCAGGGGACAAGCCAGGTCACGACGCCAAAAAAAAGATTGTGCTTCCGGTAATGCTGATATTGCTTGTTTTGGTACTAATACTTGCAACGGCAATAGGTGCCGTGTATGTACCTTTTGGGCAAACAGCCAGAATAATTTTGAAAAACATCGGCCTCCTTAGGAATGCCGTTTTTCCTGAAGGATATGAGGAAATAATTTTTTATGTGCGTTTTCCAGGCGTACTGGTTGCAGCCCTTGTAGGTGCAGGGCTTGCCACATCCGGAGCTGTCATGCAGGGAATGTTCAGGAACCCGATGGCCGATCCGGGAATACTGGGTGTGTCAAGCGGCGCCGGTCTTGGAGCGGTAATAGCAATTGCTCTTAGGCTTAATTCAAGGAGTATATTTATTCTTCCCATTTTTGCTGCCATTGGTGCTTTAGCAGCATCTTACACGGTTTTCAGGCTTTCAAAAAGAGGAGGAAAAATCCCTGTACTTACACTGGTTTTATCGGGTATAGCCGTCAGCATGTTTCTTGGGGCGATGACCTCAATTGTACTGACTACAGTTCATGGAGACCAGATAAAGGAATACCTTTTTTGGACTACGGGAGGACTTACTGCAAGAAGATGGGAACACGTTGCAATGGCTGTGGTTCCTATTATTGCATGTGTAGCAATGCTTATTACCTACTCAAGAGACCTTAACATACTTCTGCTTGGAGAGGAAGAGGCTCAGGCAGTTGGATTGAATTCATCTAAAACGCGGAAAATACTGCTTGTGCTTACATCGCTTACTACGGCAGCAGCGGTAAGTGTGAGCGGCAATATAAGTTTTGTCGGCCTGATTGTGCCTCACATTATGAGGCTTATTGTCGGCCCGGATCACAGAATACTTATACCTGTAAGTGCTGTTGGAGGCTCAATATTCCTAGTCGGATGCGATCTTATAGCAAGAGTTATCCCAAATCCAAAGGGTGTTGGTGTAGGAATAATTACTTCATTGATAGGTGCCCCTTATT
>JAMOAC010000126.1 GCA_023621975.1 Bacillota bacterium
CTGGTATATTATACGGGGAATACATGATTTAACTGCCGGGAAATCATACAGGTATCCATGGTAAAGATAGTAATACTGGACGAAAGCACATCAAATCAAATAGCGGCTGGAGAAGTGATTGAACGCCCGGCTTCAATTGTTAAGGAAATGGCTGAAAATTCCCTTGATGCCGGAGCTACTTCAATAACGGTGGAAATTACCGGAGGCGGCATAAAGAGCATTCGTGTAACCGACAATGGTGACGGAATTGAAGCGGATGATGTTGCCATGGCCTTTGAACGGCATGCAACGAGCAAGATTAGGAGAATTGACGATTTAGACAATCTGTCCACAATGGGGTTTCGGGGTGAAGCCCTTGCCAGCATAGCGTCGGTTTCCAAGGTGGAAGTCATTACAAAAACCGAAGAGGCAAAAGTTGGCACAAAGGTGATTGTTGAGGCAGGAGATATAATTTCAACGGAGCCGGTGGGAGCTCCCAAGGGTACCACTTTTATTGTAAGGGAGCTTTTTTACAACACACCGGCAAGATATAAATTTCTAAAAAAGGATTCCACTGAGGCAGGCTATATACATGATATTCTGGTGCGTATTGCCCTTGCAAGGCCTGATGTATCAATAAAGCTTGTCAATCAGGGCAAAACGGTTATACACACGCCTGGAAACCATGATTTGTTAAGTGTTATATACAGCATATACGGTAAAGATATAGCCCGGTCCGTAATTCCCGTCAATTTTTCAGGTGATGGAATTGACATAACAGGATTTATCGGCAGGCCTGAAATTTCCAAAGGAAACAGGAGCTCACAATCCATCTTTGTAAACAACAGATTTATTTATAATAAAATAATAACAGCTGCTCTTGAAGAAGCCTGTAAGACAAGGCTTATGCAAAAAAGGTTCCCTTTTGCTGTATTAAAGATAAATATATCTCCTCAGTTTGTGGATGTTAATGTTCATCCGGCAAAGCTTGAGGTGCGTTTTTCTGATGAAAGGAAAGTATTCAGGGCAGTACATCATGCGGTTATGTCCGCACTGTCGGGCGCATCTTTGATACCTGCTGATAAAGATGTATTTAAAAAGAATGCTGTTAAAGAGGAAGATAATGCAGATGCAAAACAAATGCGTTTTCGCAGCATACCCCGTATGGAAAGCGAAGCAATGCCAACAGAAGAAAATGCAAGTGGAAATAAAAGCGAAGGATTAAGCATATCCGCCGATACCGGCAATGTAAGCAATTATAAAACCGCCGTCCATGTTGAAAGCGGGTTTAGCAAAAGTGCAACTGAGGCCATGCAGGGATTATATTTTGTTAAGCGTGAGATTTATGACACTGCTTCAGATAATGAAATAATGAAATCAATTGCAGGCGCTGCGCCAAAACCCGGGGAAGAAAAAAATACAGGTCCTGTTGCGACTCACGATAACAATGACCCGGTGGCCAATGACAGAAATAAGCTTTTAAATGCCCATGTAATTGGACAGATCTTTAATTCGTTTATAATTCTTGAGACAGGGGATGAGCTTCTTTTGATTGATCAGCATGCGGCCCATGAAAGGATTCAATATGAGAAGACAAAGAAACAGTATTCTGAGGGCAATATTTACAGCCAGGTTCTTTTAAACCCGTTAACAGTTAATCTTTCAATGCTTGAAATGGATATGTTCCATGAGTAATCCCGACTTTTGGAAAGGCGTGGTTTTGAGGTGGAGGATTTTGGCGGCCAGACGATTATAATAAGAGCAATTCCATATGTTTTGGGCAGCGGAATTTCCGAACAGGATTTTATTGATATTCTTTATAAACTTCAGAAGGAAACCGGTTCTGTATCGGAAATAATACCTGAGGAAACAATTTATATGATGGCATGCAAAAGTGCCATAAAAGCAAACAGAGAGATGCCTGAAATGGAGATTCGGGGGCTTATTGAAGATTTGACAAAAACGGAAAATCCATATACCTGCGTCCACGGAAGACCAATAATTATTAGCGTGAGCAGGAAAGAGCTGGAAAAGAAATTTAAAAGAATCCTTTAGAATTTTTTATTGAATTGTTTTGATAATCTTTTTATATTTTTGCCCCTTGGACAATTTAGAACTTTTAAGCGTTATGACAGGTTAAAGAATAATTATGGCTTTTGTCAATTTGTTTACAGATATACTATATAAATTTTGCAGATTAGACAAATTAAAGGCTAAAGAAGAATAAAAGCCAAATGTGAGGCGATATGGAGAAAGTAGTTGTAATTGCCGGTCCTACGGCTTCGGGGAAAACCGAACTTGCAATTAATGTTGCCAAAGAGACAAACGGCGAAGTTATATCGGCAGATTCAATGCAAATATATAAATACATGAACATTGGCACAGCAAAGCCAACAGAGGATGAAATGCAGGGAATTCCGCATCATATGCTTGATGTCGTATATCCTGATAAATCTTTCAATGTTACTTTATATAAAGATATGGCGGAGGGTATAATCAGGGATATCATCGAAAGAAAAAAACTTCCGATCATAGCCG
>JAMOAC010000089.1 GCA_023621975.1 Bacillota bacterium
TTATACATACAGGATTATTTTGTTAATACAGGTTTGTCCTCGATCAATCCATGTTTAAATTGGAGAAAACATTCTGGACATCATCATGGTCTTCCAGCCTCTCGATTAAAGACATTACCTTCTCCCTGGCTTCCTCATCAACGTCTACATAATTCTGCGGAATCATGACTACCTCGGCTGATGCAAAGGAATACCCTGCCTCTTCAAGGGATTCTCTTACGCCGGAAAAATCAGAAGGTGATGTTATGATCTCAAACACATCATCCTCGTCTGATATATCCTCAGCACCGGCATCCAAAGCCAGCATCATCAGTTCATCTTCATCTATATCCTCACTTTTTTCAAGCACAAGCAAACCCTTTCGGTCAAACATCCAGGCCACGCATCCGCTGGCACCAAGGCTTCCCCCAGCCCGATCAAATATATAGCGCATCTCACTTGCAGTCCGGTTACGGTTGTCGGTCAATGCCTCAACTATGATTGCTACCCCGCTGGGCCCGTATCCTTCATAAATAACCTCTTCATAGTTTACTGAACCAAGCTCGCCTGAGGCCTTTTTTATATTTCTTTGTATATTGTCATTAGGCATATTTGCAGCCTTGGCTTTGGCAATAGCATCCCTGAGCCTTGGATTTGTATCCGGGTCACTTCCGCCTTCCCGTACAGCCACAGCTATCTCTCTGCCTAGTTTTGTAAAGATCTTGCCCCTCTGGGCATCGGTTTTTTCCTTTTTTCGCTTTATATTGGCCCATTTTGAATGTCCAGCCATAAATTTAACCTCCCGTGGTGTATAATATTATTAAACAGATTGTTGTTTTCAGCTATTCTATTATAGCTATTTAATAATATCATAAGTAAGTTAAACTGTAAAATAATTTTCTGTTTTTCATTTGTTATTTTATGTATAAATTAGCGATTTTCCAATATTTTAAGGTCCGGGAACAAGGTTTAATATCTTATCTGCATCTGCGTCTTCAAGATTTATATAGTAATCTGGCACATCACCGACAATGATGGTTTCGGTAACCGGTATTCTGGTTCTGATATGTGCTGTATCACTTCCAAGCGGGATTACAATACGCACATTTGCTTCCATTATCATAAAAATCTTATGCCGGGTCTGGTTTATTCCGGCATTCTCAAATTCTGTCGTAAAATCGGTAGTTACCGACCCCACAGGAATAATGGTCACCTTTATTTTCGGCCCAAGCCCGGCCAGTATCTTGCTGTCAAATATAGCACCGAGAGGTATATAAATTCCCTCCTGCCCCATTGAACGAATTTCTTCCTGGGCAATGCTGGATGTCTCCGACCCCAAAGCGTTCATCCTTACGGTATTTGCCTGTATCAGCGATATCTTTCCATTTCTGTCGGTCATTATATTTATAAGGTCAGTATATTTTATGTTGTTGTCCAAAGCCTTTTTGACTGCATTATTCATTGCCTTTACCGTAATATATCTGACCTGTGCTTCCGACATGGCGATAACTGTAGGCTTAAGTCCTCTGTCAATAAGCAAAAATAAGAGTGCCAGCAGTAAAATTACAATCAATACAACAACCAAAGCAACATAATTGTTTTTGCGCCGTCTGTACCTGTTCAACAATAACACCCCCCTACATTTTATGAAACTATTGAGTTTATTGTTACAAAATATCTGCTATTGCTAATTTATATTTACAACACTGTTTTTATTCTGCCGGCAATGTCATGATATACATGACAAAGGCTTATGGCTGGAAGTAAAATAGTTAGACAATTGTAATGGGATTTTAATCATATTTGTGCTATAATTATAAAGGCAACAATATGGTTAAAAGGTATTTTGATAAATGAAGATGCCGCATATTTGTGCTATAATATATGAATAACCCTATTTTTGTCTGAGGGAGGTAAAAATGAAAAACAGTAAAAAGAATGAAAAAGAAACAAAACGTGGGCTGAAAAAAATAAAAGGATATTTTCAAAAGCGAAAAAAACAGCCTAATTTTGTTTTGTCAATATTTATAACCACTTTGAGAATATTGTTGGTCTCTCTTATAATACTGGTATTTGCCGGATTTGGCACCTTTGTCGGTATAGTCAAAGGTTACCTTGATGCAACTCCTGTACTGGACCTGGAGCGTATTGAAAACCAAAGTGAAACTTCTTTCATATACGACAGGCACGGCAATCTTATAACACCATATTACGGCCTTGAAAACCGTGTATGGGCGCCTTTGGATGAAATCCCAAAAATGCTTCAGGATGCTGTTTTGGCCGTTGAGGATGTGCGCTTTTATGTTCACAAAGGGGTGGATTTAAAGCGTCTTATAGGTGCTGTAATCAATAATCTGAAAAATGAATCGGTACAAGGTGCCAGCACCATAACCCAGCAGCTTATTAAAAACACCCTGCTTACTCCGGAACGTTCGTACAAGCGTAAAATTCAGGAGGCCTATCTTGCCCTGCAGTTGGAACAAAAATATACCAAGGAACAGATTCTTGAAGCCTATCTTAACACCAGCTATTTT
>JAMOAC010000502.1 GCA_023621975.1 Bacillota bacterium
AGTGAATAATTTCGTTTACTTCATTGATATTGTTCATACGGATTGCCATAAAAAGACGGCGTTTCTGCTCAGAGGTAAAGATACACGTTAATCCCTTTTCTACTGCATTGATGTTTTCATATTGTATAACATTTTTTTTACCGGTTACAAGGCCATCTTTTAATGCCTGCAAAG
This sequence comes from Bacillota bacterium, assembly GCA_023621975.1. The sequence continues at coordinate 175 of JAMOAC010000502.1, forward strand.
CTTCGTGATATGATTTTGATAAGAATTTATTTCCCGTATGAACTTTGCTAATACCTATAAATACATTTAATTTCAGGTATTTTTTCACAAATGCCGATATTCTTTCGCATATATCAAACATCTCTTCGTGATCCTTACCGTTCTGTTTGACGTTAGCCACTACACAAATCCTGCCATAATTGTCCCTGCAGCTTTCAAAGTTAAAAGCATCATTAAATATTTCATTTACAACGTTCAGCACAGCAAAAGCCCACAGCTGCTTTTCGTCCTCACTCCACCTGTACCCGCTCTTTTCGCATAATTCTATAACCGCAGTCTGATATAATTTGGCATCCAGGTCTACTCTAAAAGTGTTTCCCAAATTTCTGAACACTTCGTTAGCAAATATTCTTACACCGCATAGCAAATTGCTTAGAACCATTTCCTTAAGCAAAGGCTTGATAAAAGTAACCTCATCGGCAACGGGGATGCTGTTATCCATAAAGGCAATATCGGGCTTGAATCTGTCGATTACCTTGGATGACTCAAGTTCATTCTGAATACCATAATAAACATTGTCGAATTTATTAGGTAAAAATGTTTTGCTCGACTTTTCCCTGAATAAGCTTTTATCTTTTACTGTCGCCGTACTATACATTTACACCATCCCCGATATAATAATTTCACATGAATTAATTATATTGTTGCTCTAATTTATCTTTCTCTTTGGAAGCCAGCCATTTATCAACCTGTCTTTGCATCTCTTCAATAATTTTTTCAGCGCCGGCTGCATTCAGCTTGTCAAGAAATTCCTGATACTGTTCGTCAGTTATGGCACCTATTTCTATCGCTCTGTAGTACTCGTCGTATACTGCCTGGCACTTGCCGACTTCAGCTTTGACAGGTTCTGCATCAAATGTAAAGCCAAGCAACGGTGACTTGTCTGCAGTTTCGTTCATTTTTTTAACTTGATCCCATATGTCTCTTGGAAGGCCTTTTGCAGGAATTCCCGTAAACATACATGCATGCATCCACGAAACATTCGGATTATAGCGTTGATGCTCAGGGCCCTGAATCATAAAGCCGTCTTCCAGGTCCCAGTGCTTGCCTTTTATTCCGTAATTTAAAGTCATGTATAAATCCGTGTCCGTATTAATTTCTTCCAGGTACATCATGGCTCTCTCGGGATTCTTTGAATTTCTGGATATAGCCGTCAAAGTCGAAATAACTCCGCCTGTTGTGGCAATAGGCTTGCCTGTAGGTGCAACATGCGAATGAAATCCTGCAATAAATGAGCTTGTTGCTTCAAGATAGGGTGTATACGCACCGCCTACACCTATAACAAATTTTCGGGCTCTGTCATCGAGAGGACTGTCAGTTTTTCTGGTTATTCTTACATCAGCAGCCTGCCAGCCTCTTTTATTCCAATCCTGTAAAAGTTTGACCAGCTCCCTGAAACGTTTTGAATCTTTGAACTGATTAATCACTTTTATTTCCTCCGCATCAACGTCAATCGCTCCGGGAGTGTTCATGCCAATTAATGTATCCAACCTGCAATACTCAGCCATGTCACTTAACAACACATGTGTATAAGAACCGGGTACATCATGAATGGCTTTTTCTATATAAGGTTCAAGGCTTCTTAAATCATTCGGCTTCATCTCTGCTTTCAAATCAAAATTGTGCCTTTTTAGTTTCTCCGCATCTGAAGCAACCGCAGCACACCTAACCATGATCTGGTAATTTATTACTCCGTATATTTTCCCTCTGACCCTTGAGACATCCCAGTACTGCATGGGAACCTGGGCAAACGTCCTGGGGGCATATTCTACAAGCAGGTCATCCAAAGGAAGATATGCACCTTTTGACGCATTCTGTATATAACTGTTCATCCAGTTGGATGTAAAGCAAAGGTCATATTCTTCATCTGACGCATCCAGCATTTGCATTTTGTTTGCATATTCAGACCAAACTATCCCCCTGAAATCAATGGTGGCATTTATTTTTTCCTTCAATTTTCTATTGAACTCGGCATAAACTTCTTCCTGATCGGGCTGTATGTTATGGGGAAAATAATATGTAAGTTCCACATACGGCAAGCCGTTTTCCGATGATTCTTCCCCAGCACCTTCTTTAGTTGCTTCCTCATCCGATGTTTGAATTTTTTCTACTTTAATGACACAGCCGGTAAGCATCAAAATATAAACCATAAGTATGATTGATGCCAGCAATGTCAGAATCTTTTTAGAATCCGACATGTGACTCAAATTCCTCCTTTTATTGCCTTTTATCTTTGTTTTATTGCAGACTGGCACGGATGAACGTATGCTCTCTAACCCT
>JAMOAC010000101.1 GCA_023621975.1 Bacillota bacterium
ACAAAAATCATCGAAAGCGAGGCCTTCATGCCTGGCGGAACGGAATCAAAGCAATACGAAAGATACTGGTTATGGGCAGCCGCATCAGTTACCTCTTCCGCTCCACTAAAGCTGCCGGTGCTGCTCCAGAGTCCCTTTTCATCGTTACAGGTAACCGAGTAGGATTGTGGTTTTTTATTAAAGCCGAAAATCAGATAAGCATTTTTTTCCGTACTTTCTGCCTCAATAGCTCCCAAGCCGGTGTTTCCATTATACCGCGCATTTACATTACCTGTCCTGGGTGTGTACTGAGTCCATTCCAGTGACCATGTAATCTGAGGGTTCTTAAGATGACCGGCCAACTTTAGGCTTAGGTTTTTATTGCTTTTATTGGTATATGTAAAAGTTGCAATAAGCACGCGCTTTTCCGGAAGCATGTTGTACTCAACTTCAACAGACCAGTTGGTATTGGTCTTTCCGTCGTGCTCTATGTAATCTACATAGGATTTCAGACCCTTTAAGCTGAAATCCATTACATATTCCCTGTTTTTGATTTCATGAAAGCCTTCCTCATCCATTCCCCATGCATAAAAAGTGGGTATCACCGGATCGCCCAGTGTATAAGGCGGAGCATTGAATCTCCTTAGCCTGCACGGCAGATAGCCGTCATGAGTTTCATTCGGTGCCATTGCAGCAGAAAAGGTACCGTTTGTAACAATTGCCTCATCAGGGTCACCATCGCTAATTGGATAATAGGGCCTTACATCAAGGCTGTAAGCAGGCCTTGGATAATTAAACCTGTAAGTCGGATAAGTCACACCCGTCGGGGCTTTGTTACTGGTATTCATTTCAGCTTCCTCCGTAAGCAGCAATTAGTATAATGCATGTTTCATCACATGTTCGGCTGTGCCAGACAGGGCGCTTCCGGCCAACTACTGCGAAACACGACCGTTGCCCCACCGACACCAAGCGCAATTACACATTTATGAATGGCAGCTTCTTCTTTCCAGGCCTGAAGTTCTCCTGATTGCCGCAGATTGAAAATTGCAACATCCCCTGTCAATCTGCGAATTTATTCAAGTCAAGCTTTACAAACCTTGGCCTGTATACCCCGTTATTATGCGGCAGAGTAAATTGCTGATTTACATTATATGAAATCAAGATGTAGCCTTCGGGAGACAGGTGGGGATGAGCTTTGGCATTATAGGTAAAGGAATTTGGCAGAATCTCAGGTTCAGGAGTCTTGTAGAAGGTAACAGGCTCCCCAAAGGTATAGGGATTCGGCCCGATTGCATATTGCAATTCACCGCCAATTACATCTTTTTCAAAAACGAGCATAAACTTGTTTTTATAAACTCCCGTTGTCAGCGGGGTAACGCTCATTTCACATGATACACGACTTGCTATCACTGAGCCGGAATTATTGGTATTCTCTACTCCTTCTATCCATTTTCCGTTATTATAGAATCTCCACTTGCTGATGTCAGGAAAATCCTTTTTCTTGACACGTGCCACCAGAAGTTCCTTGGAATGCGTCTTAAGGTTATCCCTGTATCCGTATATGTAAACATATCCGTCTGGTTTCGGTGATCCCGCCTCACGGGTATTATCACAAATGCCCATTCCAAAGACTATCTGATGTTCATCGTCCTTATACATCAGGGGAGTTTTTGCAGTAACGGAATAGTTCTTAAAGTCAGGTTCTCCGTTCACAAGGGGTATTTTCACCATATCCACCTGGGTAGGATACATGTCCTTGTCAGTCTCATAGGCCAGGACGTAAATTGCATCATTTATGACAATTCCATCAAACATCCAATAGTTTTCAAGGAAGAGGTTTGTTTCAACCTTCTTTCCATGTATGCCGTAAATAAATTCTCTTTTGGAAGGATCAGGCTTGTTTCCTGTAAGGATGGCAGCAGACTGTTTTACCAGGGTCTTTGCGCCAATATACTCTCCGCTTTCCTTATCGCATTTGCCAAGTATGGTATCACTGAAAAAAAACAAGGTTCTGGTTTTTTCAGTAGCGCTGCTTAAGCGGTCATTACCGTCCAGCGGAATTGAATATATTCCGTCGGCTCCTGTCCATCCCTCGTAATTAACCCATAAATTTGTCCATTCTTCATCTGGCGTGCACTGAAGAACCCTTGTTTCTTCAACTGCTGGTACATTTTCGGAAGAACAGCCTGTGATCATGAATACCAGCAGCATTGATGAAATAAGAATTCTGACTGGAATTTTCATAACTTATTCACCACGTTTGCAGATTATTAAATATACCCTGCCTGGCCATAAGAATTACCAGGCCGTTTGGCTACCTCCGAAATGGCATCATCACAAGACAGGTGCAGGACCGCAATATCATTTCCTGAATATCACTTCTTGTATATACCGTACTTTTCAGCAGTATTATACATTGCCAGCGCGTTCTCCGGCTTAACCATATCAACCAGTACGTTACAGGAGCTCAAAATGAATCCTCCGCCCGGTGCTGCTATATCTATGACCCTTTTTACCTCATCCTCTACTTCCTGTACACTTCCGAAAGTCAAAACATAGTTAAGGTCAATATTGCCTATCAGGCAAAGGTCTTTGCCATAATTGGCCTTAACCTTGGCTATATCCATTCCTGCTGAAGGCTGGAGGGAATGTATTCCGTCAAAACCGCATTCTATAATTTTGTCCAGTTCATCATAAATATAACCGTCAGTGTGAAAAATTACCGGTACGTTACGATATTTTTTTATCTCAGAAACTGCCTCCTTCAGATAGGGATATACAATCCGGTCCATAATTTTAGGAGGCAAAAAGGGCCCTGAATTAAAGGCTATATCATCTGCAATAAGGATGGCATCTGCACCTTGGTCTATAAATTTTTTAGCCCTGTTTACTTCATATTCCATAATCCTTTCGCCGATAATACCTAATTCCCTTGTGTTTGTCAGCGAATAAACCATGTAGTCTTCCATTCCAATGTACAAATATGTATTGCTGCACGGTCCGCCTATCTGTGCCACCACATACATGTCGGAATTCTTCTTGTAATAGTCCAGCTTGTCTGTAACACACCAGTCCAAGTCAGGAATCCGAAACTGATCTGCATTTTCTATGTCGTCCAGAAAAGGTTTAATAATCTTGGAAGATTCGCCGTTGACAGCAACCTGGTCTCCAAACGGTCCCTGGATGATATCGTATCCTTCCTCGGTCTTTCCGATTATTCGTAAAGGAAAATCATTAACAAAGGCTATGTCCATGTTCAACATATTGCGTACTTCCAGCTCGCTGCGCCAGGAACCCAGCTCTTTGAAGCGTTCACTCCCCAACAGCTTTTCATTCAACTCGTCTGCTATTGATATTTCGCCTTTTGGCACTTTATCAGGTTCCTTATGGCTTATGGCCATAGCCACCCTTTCCTTCTTAGTCATATATTCCCTCCATATACTTCCTTTTGTACCGCAGCTTGACTATTTTATAATCCTTAAAATCTCGTCAAATGTCTTGCAGAAATAATCACACAAGCCTCTTGTACCGCTTTTAATAATATTGCCGCCATCAATACCAATCGTCGCATACCCTGCCAGCTTAATGGAGCAGATGCCGGCACCGCTGTCTTCAATCCCAACTACAGAGTGCCTGTCTTCAAAAGGTATACCCAATCCTACCCTGCAGGTCTCTGCATAGAGCCATGGATGCGGCTTTGGTGTCAGTTCACCCAGCGTACCCACCGACCCTTTGACCAGCGGATACCCGGCAGTTATTATGCAGTCATAAAATTCTGTTGGATCACCCATATTCAGCGTATCAAAGGCCGACAGTATCTCAGGGTATGCCTTCTCATAAAGTCCTGATGTAACAAGGCCAATTTTTACATTCATCGATTTCAGTTCGCATAAAAAGTCCTTTATCCCCGGAGACGGCTTAAAAGCATTCTTCCGGCCGCGGCCCTCCAGAATCTCCCTCATCTGGTAGTGGGTATGCTCAAAATAGTAATTTCTCGCTTCTTCCACTGTTTTTTCAGGGCAATACTTTTTTATGCAATATTTTAAATGCTCGGATACACTGTGCCCTGAAACGTATGGAAGATCGGCATCTTCCAGTTCAAACCGCGGATTTCCAAGAAGGCTCTGACAGGTCAGCTGTATGATCCAGATCCAGAACTCCTCACTTCTTACAGTGGTTCCGTCAAGGTCCATAAGGACAGCCTTCACAGGTTTTTCAAGCCTGGTGGGATGTACGGGATAATAAGCAGGATAGCCCATGGCTGATTTCACATATGCTATAGTCCTGTCCTTAAAGGCAATGAACTCCACTTTACCGTCACCGGTGGAGAAAATGGCCTCAACGCCATTTTCTCCGGTTTTAAAGACTCCGTCACTGCATCTGTCAAGAAAGATAAATCCATCTTCGGTTGAAATTTTGCCCAAAGCGGGAACTTCTATTGTTGTCTTGTCGCTCATGTTGTTCATGTTGCTTATATTGCTCATGTTACTCATGTCTATTCCTGATACTCCAATCTGATTGTAATAATTTTCTTTTTGGGAACCTGAAGCAGTATTTCATGCCCGTCATTTACTTTCAATTCTTCTATTACATCTTCATTCAGCTTGCACAGCTTCGCACTTGATATAGCGGCAAAGCTCCACAGCCTGCCCTCCTGTGTTTCTTCTGTTGGATTGTAGAAGCGTACTATCACTGCTTTTCCATCCTCTGACTGCTTCATGCATGTCATGTAGAGAAGGTTCGGCTCAAGCTTGAAGAAGGACTGGCATTTTGTAAGGCCCTTGCCTGTATATCTTGAATGCTGCATTGACATCAGAGGATTTCTCTGGGCTGCATCCTGAACTATAAGCTCGCTCTTTTCCCATGGCCCTTGATAGAAGTAGAGGGCTATCGGGTACTTGTGTTTTCCGAGGCACTGTGAACCTTCGTTATTCTGGCGTACAACACGGTCCTCTCTCAAAAGGCCTGACATTTTCGGATAGCCGAATGCTCTCAAAAGCGTCAGGGCAATGGTTCCTGCTGAGTTATCCAGCACTTCATATTCTATGAGGCCGGTGTTTATCACAGCCATACCCCTGCTTCCGTTTTCAACAGCTACGAAACCAGAGTTGGGGTTGGTTCCTGTCATTGGCTCCAGCCAGTCTGAGGTATCGGGCATATGGACTTCTCTTCTGATAACATCAAACTGTCCACGTGCAATGGACTGAGCCGGATGGAACCCTGAATCAAACATGGCACGCAGTCTGTGATATTTGACTGTGTTATCCACTTCAATATCAATTATCAGCCTTGGAACACCTTTCTTAAGCGATACCCTGGACGTTATGGTTAATTCCTTCTCATTTTCGGACCTTGTCTTGTAGAACTTGCATATGCCTTCCGGCAGATTCCACTTCAGGCCGATTTCATATGTGGTGGTTACTGGACCGTTTTCAACCAGCTTGATATCCGCATTGCAGCCAAGAGTATTGTAAACCCTGTCTCCAAAAGGTTCGAATCTTGTCCATGGATCGCCCCAGTCACCGGCGTCCTCAAACCACAGGAGATTTGAATAAACCTGGCCAGACCTCTTGTCAACAACTGTCAGTGTGCCGTTCGGATTTATTTTTACCCTGAGGAATTCATTTTCCATCTCATTAGTGCCGCAGACCATGGTACCGTAATTGGTTACCTTATGGCTGAGAGGCTTCACTGTAAAGGTCTTGTATCCAAGAGCCGGCAATTTTCCTGCATTAAATGCAATTTTCCATTTGGTGGTATTAAAGGTCATTGGCAGTTCATTGGGCTCAGTGGCAATCAGATAGCTGGGTTCCCTTGAAAGAATCTGCTGCTCAACCATATTGCCCTCAGGGTCATATATCCTGAAGCCTTTTGTTTCTCTATCCTTTGGGAAATCTACATACACTGAAACACAAGCTTCATACTCATATGGCAGCGGATTGAATACTGTCACCAGCACATCCTCCGGATTGGCATCGGATGTATCTATGTGAAGAAGGATATTGCCCATTGCTTCCTTTGTCAGCGCCTTTCCGATTATTTCAGCCTGATCAAACCTGTACATCATGTCCTTATGGATCTGGTCGGGGCTCAGGCCTCCGATGCTGTCATGGGAGTGTGAAGACAGCAGGTATTTCCAGGCTTTTTCAAGGGGCAGCACAGGATATTCTGTACCAAACAGTACCTTGCTTATGGCGCTGAAAGGCTCTGCCCATTTCAGAAGCGATCTTTCAGCCTCGGCATTTCTCTGCTTTATATATAAACGCGCGGACATTGAATCCTTCAGGAAGGCGTTGAAGGAATTTTCAACGCTCGGATGCCGTCTTTCTCCCTTCAGTACCGTCATTTTTTCAGGATTTATGCTCTTGCGCAGATGTTCAATAAATAACGGAAGGGAGCTGTGAACAAATTCCCATTCAGGATTGACCTGATTTGCCCTTTCAATTACCTTATCCAGGTTCTCATTGGGGAAGACACTGTCCATACCGTCCATCAGGACCAGGCAGTCACAAGTTGCCGCTTCCAGTATGTCCTCCATGGCCTGTTTTATTCCTTCCTCAACAACTTCAAGATTGACTTCCTTCCTGTAAGGTGAAGCAATAATTTGCGGTTCTTCCTCATGGTCTTCATCAGCCCGGTTCAGTGTTACAGCCAGGCAGCCCTCGTCACCCCAGTGGAAGCCGTCCCAGTCTTTATCATGCATGGTTCTTGCCGAAACATAAAGATAGAATGCACCACGGCTTACATGGCGGCTGAGGCGTATGCCGAGAATCCTTGTTCCGTCCGGAGCCTCAAGAAAATATTCCTGGGTGCACTCTCCGGCATGTATCCCACGGTAGAATATGATTCCGTCTATACCGAAGCCATTGTATATCTGTGCCATTTGGGAAATTTGCCCGTAGGAACAGGGCGTGTAGCCTACCGGTGAATATCTGCCGAATTCTTCCGATATTTTCTTACCCATAAGAAGGTTTCTTATCAGGGATTCTTCATTTACACAATGCTCTTCAGGCAGTGTATACCAGGGGCCTACAACAAGCCTTCCTTCAGAAATCAGCTTTTTCAGCTTTTCTTTCTTTTCCGGCCTGTATTCAAGATAATCTTCCAGGAAAACTGTCTGGGAGTCAAAATTAAAAAATTTGTACCTTGGATTGTTTTCCATTAAATCAATAAGACGGTCCAACAGCTTCACCAGCTGCATTTTCGTTTCCTCAAGCGGAAACCTCCATTCCCTGTCCCAATGTGTGTTGGATATAATGTGAATCGTCTTTTTTCCCATAAATGTCCCCTCACTTTAAATAAAATATAGTTATATTGGCTGTTTTATTTATTTTTCATTTCTTTTCTATATTCCAGTGCTGTATCATATATAGCCATTATCTTTTCAGGCGGCACACCAGGCTGTATATTGTGTACCTGGTTGAATACAAAACCGCCACCCGGTGAGAAAATTTCTATCAGTTCCCTGACTTCCCTGCGGATTTCTTCAACAGTCCCGAGATTCACAGTATACTGCATATTTGCTCCGCCGCCCCAGAAGGTGAGGTATTTGCCGAATTCCTTTTTCAGCTTGACAGGATCCATACCTTTTGCAGAAATCTGAACGGGGTTCAGTATCTCCACTCCGGCATCAATAAGGTCGGGTATAAGGTCGTATATTGCTCCGCAGCTGTGCAGGAACACTTTAACATTAGGATAGTTGTTGCGTATGTATTGATACTGCCTTGCATGATACGGCTTGATCATTTCCCTGTACATAGCCGGCGATATTTGCGGCGCTTCCTGTGTTCCAAGGTCATCACCGAACTGTATTACATTGATATACTGGCCTACAGCCTTCATGATTTTTTCCAGGTCCCGCATGTATGCGTCAGTGAGCTTGTTAAGCCAGTAATGCACCAGTTCAGGCTCAAGGGCCAATGAGGTGAAGAATTTTTCATAACCCCAGTTTATCTGGCCTGCTTCAAGTATATTGCCGCCAAAACAAAGAAGAATAGCCTTGTCTGTATTCTCGTAAAGGTACTTGCACTCATTGGTGATAAATTCAATCTCTTCGTCAGTTATCTCCGGAATGTCTATTTTATCTATGTCATCCATACTGTTAACATTTTCATACGGATGATCTACCACATCAAAATAGAATCCGCCGGCAGGCATTTTTGCAATTACCTTGCCATTATCACGTATTTCGAGCTCGCCCTTTTCATTTCTCACAGGATTATAATCTTCCGGTACAAGATATTGCTTTCCATCTTTTGAACATTGCGTCTTCCACCTGTCAATCCTGATTCCGAAAGCAGGACAGAGCCTGTGGGCCTGGACAACGTCTCCTCCCATTCTGTTCAATACATCCATCTCAGGTTCAGCCAGCTGCTGAAATACATCATAAAGCTTTGGCATACCCTGTGAAAATCCCAGATATTCCTTCAGTTTAAGGTAAGCATCAATGTGGATTCCTGTTGAACGCATTCCACCAAAATCTATAGGCAACGTATCAGGCTGCCTGTGATTCAATGCTTCAACTATTCTTTCTCTCGATGTCATGATTTTCCCTCCTGACTTGAATTTTTACGGATTTGCCTGCCAATGACATAAATCCAGCTTGTCAGAGAATTTCTCTCAACCTTATGAATCTTGGCCTGTATATGTCCCCTTTTCTCAAGTGCATGTCTAAACTTACAGTGTTGACATTATAGCTGACAAGTAATTCATCAGGTTTTGACAAATGCGGATGAGCCTTTGCGTGGTAAACAAAAATTCCATGTCCCTGCTCCAGCTCTGGAGTATAATATAGCGGAATAATATCACCAAAAGGTCCCACCGGCGTTTCACCTACACGGCATGCAATAATGCCGCTTTTCACATCTTTATGGAAAACAGCCAGATATTTCCCGTCAAATAATCCGCCTTCCATGGGTGTTACACTCATTTCATGCGATATGTTGCTTGTAATGGGTGCACATTTATCTATATCTTCACACCATCCTTCGCCGTCCCAGTATCTCCACAACTCCAGTTTATCGAAGTTTTCAGGAGCAATCCTTGCTGCCACCAGCTTCAGAGAGTCATCATCATTCTTTTTCATATAACCATAAACATATACATAGCCATCAGGGTTCGGCGCACCGGCTTCCACAGTATTTGGCATTACCGCACAGCCGAAAACGATTAATCCGGTTCCGTCATTAAGCCTGTGATATAATGGTGTGTCGATTTGAGTGCACTTTCCAAGCTCAGGGCCGTCCTGACCAATGGGTACTGATATCAGTGTCACGCCGAATATGCTGAATTTGAAGCCTTCAGGCCCTTCAGGTTCATCCCTGACCAGCATGGTGAAATGATAAACCCTGTTATTAATGGCAATTCCGTCGCCAAGCCAGTAATAACAATGAACATCAGGCATTGCTCTCACTGACGGCGTATCCGGAATATATACACTGCTCCTCTGATATGTACCTCCCGTGCCCCATATGAACCTGATCTTTTCCGGATCAGGCTCGGCTCCTGTAAGGAGAGCAAGTGAATTGTTTATCATAATCCAGCTGTTACTGCGTTTTCCCGACCTGTCCATTTCATCAATAAAGGTGTCGCTGAAATTGATAAGGGTTTTTGTAGTGGCGGCCGAACCTCTTTTTTCAAATCCTGATAGTGGTATGGTATAAATCCCGTCTGAACCAGTCCAGCCCGAATATCTGTGAAACAGCTTGGTCCACTCCTCAGCAGGTTCAACCATAAGTCCCCTGCCTACATAGAACCTTACTTTAGACAGGCCGTATACTTCTTCCTTGCCATCCTTGCCGCCCCAATTCCCGTTATTTACTCCCTGCGCCGGTGTTATTCGTATATAGCGCGCAGAAACACCGCCAAAATCAACTGGTGAATTTTTTCCGTCATCCAGGTTGGTTGCAGGCAAAGCTTCAGATCCATCAGCCTTGGCAAACCTGTAAGGATATTGAGGGCCCTTCAGTTCCGTCCAGTTGATTTTGTCTATTGAATACTCTATAGTTACGTTTTTCATACCCCTGCCTGTATAGTCAATCTCAGGATGCCTGGGATCAAACTGATTATAATTCCAAACGTACATTTCACCTACAGGATAAACAGCTCCCAGGTCGAATATCAACCAGGCGTTCCTGCCCGGCTTGTTTTCGGAAAGCCACATGGTTAAACCTTCCGGATGGTTATCATGGGTATCCTTGCAAGAAGTGTCTCCTGAGATTCCGTAAATCCCTGTGAGATTTGCAGCATAATAGCCATCCATTGTGCTTCCTGCTGTGACTGAGGCCTGGATATAATCTCCCCTTGAAACTTTTTTAGGCATGAGTCAAAAACCCCTTTATTTTAAATAGTAACTTATTACGTTTATATGACTGGATATTCTGCTATTATCGGGTTTTAGCAGCCGTGGATTCCCTGCAAATAACCTTTACGGGCAAATGCACTTTGGTTGATCCCAACTCGGGGTCGTTAATGGAACGTATAAGCACTCTTGCAGCTTCATGTCCCATCTTATGGAAATATTGCTTCACCGTGCTTAACGGTACCTTTTGATATTGAGCAGAGTCTATATCATCAAAACCCATTACTGACACATCATCAGGCACCTTAATGGAATTTTTCTCACATACTTTGATAAAATCAATAGCCAATGTATCATTTACAGCCAATAATGCTGTTATTTCCCTGTTTTTTATCATTTGAATAATTTTATCATAACTGATATGTGCATCCTTAAAAACCAAATAGTCCGAATTCTTGATTCCTGCGTTTTCCATAGCTTTTACATAGCCTTTATATCGGTCTATTTCAGAGCTCAAAAAGAATCGATATCCCAAAAAGGCTATCTGGGTGTGTCCCTGTTCAATTAAATGCTGCACTGCATTATAAGCACCATCAAAGTTGTCCGATACTACATAATTGGTCGAAAATGCGTTAACATACCTGTCCAACATAACAAAGGGTATTTTTTTCTTTTTCAGGTTCATCAACTCTTCTGCAATTTCATCAGGATTTATTGAAAATATTATTATACCGCTGATTCCACTTGAAGCCAGCCGTTTTAGAATCTCTTTTTCCTTTTCGATATTTTCGTCGGTATATTCAATAATAAGTGAATAGCCATGTTTATTGAGATAGGACTGCATACCCCTTGTCATCTGCATAAAAGAGCCGTCATACGATTCATTGCTGGCAAGCACAAATGCCACCAGGCGGCTGCTTATTTCATTGCCTTTAGTTTCAGGGTCCTTCTTCTCTGCAACAAAGCTCCCTTTTCCCTGAATTCTATATATAACGCCCTCATTTACAAGCTCTGACAATGCACGGCGTACTGTAATCACACTATATCCCAATTCTTTTGAAAGTTCAGTTTCACTGGGTATACGGTCATTTGCTGCCAATTCTTTTTTATTAATCAGATCCAGTATATAATTCTTGATTTGTTGATACTTGGGAAGATCAGAATCAGATTTATTGATCAAAGCCCCTACCTCCACGTGTTTTTATCTCAGTTCCATTAACCTAGTTCTATACATAACTCCCACTAGTTCGTATAATAACTAATATAAGTATATTATATTTTTGCATAATATGCAAGAATAATTTACAATTACTTATTCTAAATTCATAATATTTTAAAATATTTTATTGCTTTATGCAAAATCATGTAATCACGCAGCTACAAATAAATGGAATTAAGCTGTTTTGCATTTAACATATTTATGCCTCCGTATCGTGCAACCATGAAAACATCTTATACTGTTAGTATACTGACATAAGAAGCTGCACACATAACCGAAAGGCAACAATCCTCCGTTTTCAAACAGATTTGGCTTTGCCAAATTTTTTAATTATTATTTTAATTAATAAGAGGTTGTTTATATAAACAACCTCTTGCATAAAACAACAGTCCTTTATATTTTTATCAAATCAGCCGGCTAAATTCAAGCCCTTGGTTAACCGCATGCTCATATAATTCTATTCGACTTATTCAAGGCCATTCAGACTAAGCTTGACGAAACGCGGCCTGTAAATGTCATTGGTTGTAGGAAAGTCAAAAATATTAACATTATAGGATACAAGAAGATTGCCTGCAGGTGACAGGGAAGGATGCGCCTTTG
>JAMOAC010000191.1 GCA_023621975.1 Bacillota bacterium
CATTGAGCAATGGCATTATGATTATACGGCGATTCAGGCTTCATAAATTCATAGGTCAGTAACAGCACCCGATAATCACTTAGATAATCTGGAAAACGCGCAACATTGTCCAGCTGCACCGGCCTCACAGCAACACCAAATTTTAATAATGGGAGTGCCAGTCCATAGAATTCGCTCCATTCTATTAATTTCTTTCTTAAGCTTGGATCATCATTATCATAAGCTCCTTCATCCTGCATATAATATCTTTGAAACATACCGGAATCGGCAAGTAACAAACCCACTTCCAGATTATCGCTGCCCCATACCACTTTCTCCTGTTCCATATCACGAAGGGTATTCATTACTGTCAACAGTACACAAGCATAATCAGAAGGAATCCCTTCACGCCCGGTCCCATTTTGTGTAGGATATTTGCGATTGAATATCCGGTTGGGCCATGGCGCCACTTCATATCTTGATACCTTGGGATGGAACAATGAAGCCACCACAGTTTTAAAATAGTTTATTCGGTAATCCTCCCATGTATTGTTGGGATTGTCCTCTATCGGATCATGAAGAAACCACATACGCCTGTTTGAACTCCGGGTTAACTCCTGCATTATACCGTACTCCAAAAAAGCTGTCTCAAAAGTCCTTTCCTTTCTGACTCCTTCGTATACATTGGGAGTCCTGGAAGTGCCGGTCCAAATCTGTGCAATGTAACCATCAACTCCTGGTATATCCAACAGCTTTGATTCAGGACTTACAATTCTCCATTGGGAATAGTTAATCAGACTATGAGTCGGAACATAAAAACGCAGATCTCTCTGATATCTTACCTTTGCATACTCTTTCAAAGATCCGCACAACCTATCCAGACATCGGGTATAAAGATAGGCTTTTAACTTGGAAGCCCTGAATTGATTATCGGGGGACTCATGGGGAGGCCTCCATGGTTCCTGGTAATAGATTTCCCATTCCCTTTTGAAAGCTTCAGAGTAACCTCCATCCACCCAAAACTCCGGCTCTTCCAGGTGGATAGCTTCCACACCAGTATCTACGGCTATTATTATCTTTTCAATGAGGTAATTTGTAAAGGATATTGTAGGTACCATATAAGGGACATCCTCATCATGCAGGATGTGTGTACCGTCTCTTCGTTTTTGTGCCTCATCCCAGTGATTTCGCCCGTCATATTCACCATACAGGTAATCCTGATATTGTCCCCAGGCAATTCCGGTCATCAGATGAACCCTGTATCCCTTTTCACGCCATTGTTCAATCCGCTGAGGCATAGTATCATCCACACCGTATATCATTACAAAATCTGTTTGTAAGTCAATAGACGGACTATAAGGTGCATGTTCCTGGAAACCGGTAAGCTCACGCTCTCTTTCCCTCATTATTTATTCACTCCTTTTATTCCTTCTGCTTCCCCGATAATAATGATAAAATATCGAGACTGCCAACCTCTACTGTATGTATAATAAAAAATCGTGATTGCAGTTAACAAAGGAAGGTTATAAATTGTAATTCAATGAAAAAATAATATACAAGGGCTACGTGGTCGCCCATATAGACCTTTATCGAATCTAATTATGTCATTAAAGCCTTCTTTGGGCCTGCCATTTTCCAGTATTCTTATGTCATTTATTAGCACCACATTTGGCCCATACTAGCTGAAACGCAAAAAATATGAAACACCCTCCAAGGAAAAAACATAATATTTCTATTTATATTTTAACGCCTGCATACTTTTTTAACATCTTTATTGATATAGGATTTTTATAGAATTATAGAATTTCTAATTACAGTTTCTGTGATATTCGAATATTGTTTAATCTTTCAAGCAATCACACAAGAGATGTTTTTAAATCAATACGTTTATGCAGTTTTCAGATATACAAAATCATTCTATGCGCCAAGTATACCATACGTATATTTTTTGTCAACATAAACTTTTACACCAAGCGCCAAGTTTTCATAGGCATATTTTTCTATTTAATATCGTTAACTTCACACAATAAAAAACATAATAAAAACATAATCATTTTGCCATTTGCAATCGTTATCAAGATTTAATAAACTGCTCTCCAGGCTTAACAGCGCAGCATTGCTTTGTAAAGTAAATCCATATTTTTCTTAAGAAAAAAACAGAGTCAGGAATACAGGTATTGATACTGTCACATCTATAGATGAGGATATGCTCTGTGTTCTTTTGCTGTATCATAGATAGTCTTTATTTTTTAAGGAGGGATATTAGCCTGTATGTTGTGCACCTGTGTAAAAACACATCCTCCACCTGGGGCAAATATGCGTATAATCTCTTCTGCCTCAGCTCTTATTTGTTCTATCGGGCAGTTAGGTACAGTTTGTATTAGAACAAATCCGCCTTCTTCATCTTCTACCGGATTAAATCCGGCTGAAAACAGGCACGGCGAACCGTCCGACAGAGTTCACCGCTTCCACTCTGCTGTATTTATTCCCCGGAACCAGGTTGTAC
>JAMOAC010000459.1 GCA_023621975.1 Bacillota bacterium
CTTCCAATGTTCGGTATTATTATTGCTTTTAAGGATATGGACGGGGTTATAAACATAACTAAAGCTCTCGTAACAAAGCCATTTGTGGGTTTTCAAAACTTTATAGATTTTTTGAATGATAAGTATTTTCGTGACGTTATGATAAATACAATTGGATTGAACGTTTTTCAGTTAGTATTGAGTTTTCCTGCTCCAATAATTTTTGCATTGCTTCTGAATGAAGTCCGCCACCTGGGATTTAAGAAAACAGTTCAAACTATCACATATTTTCCATACTTCGTATCCTGGGTTGTGTTCGGAGGCATAGTTATAAGCATGCTTTCATCGGATAATGGAATTATTAATGTAGTTTTGCAAAAGCTCGGACTCATTAAAGAGCCAATTTCCTTTTTAGCGAATCCGAATTATTTTTGGTCTATTGCAACTGTTAGTGGAATTATCAAAGGATTAGGATGGGGTGCTGTTATATATCTTGCTGCAATAGCAGGAATAGACGTTGAACAATATGAAGCAGCTATTATTGATGGAGCAAATCGTTTTCAAAGAATGCTGTATATAACATTACCCGGCATACTTAGCACAATAGTTATTTTGCTTCTGCTTTCAATAAGTAATCTCTTAAACTCAAGTTTTGACCAGATATATGTACTGCAGAATCAGCTAAATTTGGGCAGGAGCGAGGTAATAGACACCTATGTTTACAAGATTGGTATTTCTGAAATGAGATACTCATTCACGACAGCTGTCGGCGTATTTAAATCGTTCATTGCATTCCTGCTTTTGTGGGGAAGCAACACACTGTCCAAGAAATATCTCAATCGCGGCATTTATTAAGGGGGAAGCAAAATGTTTAAAAGAAAAAGCTCACTGAATAAGTTTGATTATTTTAATTATATATTTTTAATTTTAATTTCCTGTATTACCATTTATCCATTCATTTATGTTCTGGCTGGTTCTTTCAATCAAGGTACCGATTATATGAATGGCGGGGTATATTTGTTCCCCAGGGTGTTTTCACTGGACAATTATAAAATGATTTTCAATGACAACCGTTTATACATCGGCTTTAAGAATACTATAGCGAGAACATTGATAGGAACACCTGCAGGAGTCTTTTTTACCGCTATGGTAAGCTATGGTATGTCACGAAAAGACCTGAAATTTAAAAAGCAGATATATTGGTTTAATCTTTTTACATTGTTTTTTTCCGGCGGATTGATACCATATTTTTTAGTACTTAAAACCTTGTCATTGAATAATTCCTTCTGGGTGTATATAGTACCGAATTTATACAGTGTATTCAATATGATTATATTTGCTAATTATTTCCGTGAAATACCGGAGGAAATACATGAATCTGCGGTAGTAGACGGTGCGAGAGAGTTTACAATTTTCTGGAAGCTGTATCTGCCGTTGAGTAAGCCGGTCCTGGCAACTATCGCTTTATGGGTGGGAGTATTCCATTGGAATTCATTTTTCGATTCCATGCTTTTTACCACTGACCCTAAGCTTCAGACACTGCAGTTATTTCTTGTAAAGCTTATTAAAGAAGCATCTTTGGGACAGGGACAGGCTAACATCAGGGTTCCTGCGCATGTGATGAGCACAATAAGTATTACTACTGTGAGATATGCAGCAATTGTCGTAAGTTCAATACCAATATTTATGCTCTATCCTTTTGTTCAGAAATACCTGGTCAAAGGTGTAATGCTGGGATCTGTAAAAGGATAATAATAGTTCTTTAAAGCAGACTCTTAAGAAGTCTAAAGGGTTACTGCTTTTAAGATAAAAACAAAGTATGATAGGAGGAAATTATAATGAAAAGTGTTAAAGGTATTGCCATTGTAATTCTGGCTATAATGCTTTTGACATTGGTGGCATGCGGAAAGAGTAGCAGTACAACGAATGAAGCCCAAAAAGGTGAGACTGGTGAGACTAAAACCAATGAATCTTCTACAAATGATGTTGCTGATACAAAGTATTTCTATCAAAAAGATACATCACCGTTTACTGCTGACTGGTATGTTGACCTGTCCTGGTGGAAATGGAACGGACAGGAATGGGGAGAAGATTTGGTTTCAAGTATAATCAAGGAGAAAACAGGTGCGACAATTAATTTTATGACGCCTGCATCAGATGACGGCCAGCAACTTGCCACTATGATTGCTTCCAACACACTTCCTGACGTAATTACAATTGAGGGCTGGTGGAAAAACAAAAACCGTGCTCTTACCAACAAATTAGCTGCTGAAGGCATGATTCTTGCGTACAATGACCTTATTGAAAAATATGCACCCGAAATGATGAATACAGTTATACGTAAGGATGTTTTCGACTGGTATGCCGAGGATGATGGAAAAACCTATCTGCTGCCCAACTATGCATATTCCAGCGAGGACTTGCTTTCCGGCGAACAGTTGGTTCCTAATGGTTGTATAACTATCAGAAAGGATATGTGGGAAGCAATAGGAAGTCCGG
>JAMOAC010000396.1 GCA_023621975.1 Bacillota bacterium
TGATGCAATTCTTCTCTTTAGTGAAATCTCAGGGCTTACGTCTATAAAAAATGTTATATCCGGCATAATTCCGTCAATTGCAGCTTTGTTTATATTTGCAATAACATCTATATCTATTCCCCGGCCAAACCCCTGGTACGCAAAACTTGAATCAATAAACCTGTCGCACACCACAACACTGCCGTTCTCGACAGCCGGCTTAATGACCTCCGCAACCAACTGGGCTCTTGCAGATGCATAAAGGAGCATCTCCGTTGTTGCCGCCATTGATTCATTGGCAGAGTCAAGTATTATCTCCCTGATTTTCTCACTTATTTTTGTGCCGCCCGGTTCCCTGGCAAGTATCACGTTATAGCCTTTTTCGGAAATATAGTCCCTGATCATGTTTATCTGCGTCGTCTTTCCGGAACCGTCCATGCCTTCAACTGTTATAAACAATCCCCTTTTCATCGCGAACCTCCGATATTTCCTTCAAATTCGGCAAGCAATAAATTCAGCATACAACACAAATTTCTTCGTTTGCTCCAAGGCCGTTGACCGCTCCCCCTGCTTTCAATATTGCATATATGTGTTCAACAATATCTTCCGTAACTGTTTCACCAGGGCAAATAACCGGTACTCCCGGAGGATACGGCGTAACAACCGATGTGCAAATCCTTCCCACAGCCCTGTTAAGAGGCACTCTTTCACTTTTGCTCATAACCGCTTCTTTCGGGTTCAGGACCGGCCGTGGTATCTCGAGTTCCTTAACAATATTGTCAGGCAGGGGGGAATTTCCTGCAAACCTGTTAGATATTTCTGAAACGGCACTGAACAGCTTCTCAAAATCATCTTTTCTATCTGCTACGGTAGCTATACACACCGCATTGTAAAAGTCCGCCATTTCAATCTGTATATTGTATTCGTCCCTCAAAATCCTGTCCGCATCAAATCCTGTTATTCCCGTTTTCCTGAAATTCAAAACAATCCGTGTCTCATCATGCTCTCCGCCGAAAATATCATCCTTTGTCAGCATTTCAACATTTTCAAGCCTGCTTATTCCTTCCCTGAAAACCCCTATTTCATCAAGAAGATTGTCAATCAGACTCTTTCCGGCCTTTGCCATAATCTCCCTTGCTATGTCAAGCATTACCATAATTATATATGACGGGCTGGTGGTCTGTAAAATGCGAAGGTTAAACTCCAGTTTTTCCAAATCAATGCGCGGCGACCCGACATGCAGATAAGCGCCCTGCGTAAAAGCGGGAAGAGTCTTATGGGCACTTTGTACGCAAATATCCGCCCCAAGCCTTATTGAACTTTCAGGAAGCCTGCCGGAAAAATTCAAATGCGCTCCGTGGGCTTCATCCACTACAAGTACCTTGCCTTTCCTGTGGGCAATTGCGGCAATCTTTTCAACATCCGAACAGATACCGTAATAATTGGGCCTCGTTACAATGACTCCCACGGCATCCGGAAACCTGTCCAAAGCCTCCTCTACTGCCGAGGGGGGAGTTACCGTTGATATTCCAAAATTATTGTCAAATTCAGGCTTTATATACACCGGGTGTGCGCCTGCAAGTACAATCCCGTTTATAACGGACTTATGGCAGTCACGGCCCACGATTATTTTGTCTCCCGGCCTGCACAAAGTGAGTATTGCAGCCATGATGCCGCAGGTGGAACCGTTCACCAAAAAATACGTCCTGTCAGCGCCAAAAGCCTCTGCCGCAAGCATTTGCGCTTCTTTTACAGGGCCTTCGGGATAATGCAGGTTATCCGTACCCCTGATTTCAGTCACGTCAAGCAACTCCAAATTTTCCAAAAATTCCTTCGGTATTCCCCTTCCAAGTTTATGGCCTGGCATGTGAAAAGGTGTAGGTTTTGAGCGGGAGTATTGCATTACGGCTTTATATAAAGGAACATTCCAGTTTTCCATCTACTGCTATCCCATCTTTCTACGGTCATCCCGTCTTTCTGATGTTATCCTGTCTTTCTCGGGTTATACCGTCTTTCTGCTCTATCTGACGTACAGTCTCCTTGCTATCATATAAATTTTAACATAAAATAAAGTATAAATGCATCATATCTTTATTCGAAATTCAGTCAGCGAAACAAACATTGCAATGTGTAAGGAGCGAAGTTATGAATTATCTTTTAATATGGGATATTGACGGAACATTGATTCGAACAAAAGGTGTCGGAAAGAAAGCAATGAACACGGCCTTCTACAAACTTTTTGGCATTAATGACGGATTCGAACCAATCAATATGGCGGGTATGCTTGATGCGGCAATTGTCAGGAAAGCCTTTGAGATCCACAACATACCTGTAATTTTGCCAGATGGTACGGAAAACACCGATATAGAAAGGTTTTATGAACTGTATATCGAGGCACTTTCATCGGAAATAAAAATGATACAAAAGTCCATAGCATGTCCCGGTGTTCTTGAATTGCTGGAAACATTGCTTAAGCGGGGCAACTTTTACAATGTGCT
>JAMOAC010000415.1 GCA_023621975.1 Bacillota bacterium
TAATGCCTCACCTTCTTTTTTATTGTCAAGAAAATTCCAGTCATTTTTTGCAACATGGAGTACAAATAAGTTTGCATGTGTATCAACCCGCATTTCAGCAGCCTTCCTTATCAGCCTTTCGCAGGTTTTCTGCTGTGTTACACATACAAGAATGTTTTTAAATTGGTCCAAATGTAAAACTACCTCCTTTATGAACTTACACTGCTATTATATCAAAATGTTTGGGTCTTGTCTGTTAACGGTTTGTGAATTTTTTATTGAAATTTCCTTATCCACCTTATATTGCTTTTTGATATGCTTTATAATACAATTTTTGTGTGCCAGGCAATAATATAAGTTAACACTTTGTTAATACAATGATGAAATTACAACTCAAAAAGTTATGTGATATTATGAAGTATACTGTTAAGCGGAGGATCATATGAGGGAAATAAGTGCCGAAAGAGTGGCCGAGGCAGTTGAAAAGCTTTGCATTGATTCAAATTACTATTTGAATGACGACCTGATGAATGCATTAAAATGTGCTTATGAAAAAGAAGAATCAGAAATTGGCAGAAACGTAATGAGGCAAATTGTCGAAAATGCTGAGATTGCAAAGGCACAGCACATGCCCGTATGTCAGGATACCGGGATGGCTGTGGTATTTATTGATATAGGCCAGGATGTCCGCATAACAGGAGGGGGACTCACAGAAGCAATAAACGAGGGAGTAAGAAGGGGTTATGAAAAGGGTTATTTGCGCAAGTCAGTGGTAATTGACCCGATCAACAGGGTAAACAGCGGAGACAACACCCCTGCTGTTATTCATTACAATATTGTGGAGGGTGATTCACTCAAAATAACTGTTGCACCAAAAGGTTTTGGAAGCGAAAACATGAGTGCAGTAAAAATGCTCAAACCTTCTGATGGTATTGAGGGAGTAAAAAATTTTGTAATAAAAACTGTTGAAATTGCCGGACCTAATCCGTGCCCGCCTGTTATTGTGGGAGTGGGAATTGGCGGAACAATGGAAAAGGCAGCGCTTCTGGCCAAGACAGCCCTGTTAAGGCCGATAGGCAAGCGAAACAGTTTGGAGCATATAAGCAGGCTTGAAGAGGAACTGCTGAACAGTATCAATAAACTTGGTATAGGTCCGGCAGGTCTGGGAGGGCGAATAACGGCTCTTGCAGTTAATGTGGAGGTTTTTCCGACACATATTGCAGGATTGCCCGTGGCGGTTAACATGAGCTGCCATGCAACCAGACATGCTGAAACAGTAATCTGATGCGGAGGTACGTATGAGTGAAGTTATAATGGTCAGCACTCCGATGACTGAAGAAGTCGTAAGGAGATTCAAGGCAGGAGATGTGGTGAGCATAAGCGGTGTGGTATACGCGGCAAGAGATGCGGCACACAAGCGTTTGGTAGAGCTGTTGGAAAAAGGCGAAAAGCTGCCGTTTGATATAGAAGGCCAGGTAATATATTATGTCGGGCCATGTCCGGCAAAGCCGGGAGAAATTATTGGTTCAGCCGGGCCGACTACCAGTGGGAGAATGGATGCGTATGCTCCCAAACTGATTGAAATGGGGCTTAAGGGCATGATTGGCAAGGGAGCCCGAAATGCTGAGGTAATAAACTCAATGATGAAATACGGAGCTGTGTATTTTGGAGCTACCGGAGGCGTTGGTGCATTGATTGCAAAAAGCATAGTGTCAAATGAAGTGATTGCATTTCCGGAGCTTGGCCCGGAAGCTCTTAGAAAGCTTGTGGTGAAAGATTTTCCTGCTATAGTTATAATTGACAGTTACGGAAATAATCTTTATGAGACCGGAAAAGCAAGATATAAGATTTGATTTACAGTAAAAACTATTAATGCCTGTTTAAAATATATTCCGAGGGGTATATTTTATAAAAAGAATATATTATAATATTATGATAAGGAGATCAGGGCTGTTCAAAATTTCGGTATGTGACATTAGTTATGGATACTGACGGTAATTAATGGCATGTACCGGTGTAGAACTGCTAAATAATGAGGACGTTGAAAGTCAGCTTTCATAAAAGTAAGAATAAGGCTTTTATAAAGCAGGAATGCGTCCTTAAAATAGAAGGAGGAGAAATTATGGCAAAGATTACAAAGGATATGATAATAGCTGATGTTTTAAGGATGGATAGAGGAACAGTGCCGATTTTTTTGAATGCCGGATTACACTGTCTTGGTTGTCCTTCTGCATCGGGCGAAAGCATTGCTGATGCATGTGCCATACACGGGATTGATGCTGATAAGCTTGTCGAAGATCTGAATGAATACTTTGAGAAGAAGGAAAACTAGCAAATAAACAAAAACTAAATAATGACAAGTCATAGCTCTATAAAAAATGTTGGAGTGGTAAAAACTGCTCTGACATTTTTATTTTATGGCCCTATGTTATTTATCTGGTTACTCAAAGCAATATGATGGAATAATAATGAAATTTGCTTTACATAATAAAT
>JAMOAC010000020.1 GCA_023621975.1 Bacillota bacterium
AGTTACTTTGCCGGCCTTAATATTTACAAGGCTTACAGGATATGACTTTTCAAAGCAGGAAATTATCGATGGATGCATGGTTTTCTTTTATGCCTTGATATTTTTAGCTGTTTCATACCTGATAGCAAAGTTGATTTCAGACAGGTTGCAAATTGACGAGGTTCAGAAAAATATATTTAAAATGCTTTCCATATTCGGCAATGTAGTTTATATGGGTTTTCCACTTCTGGAATCACTGTACGGGGACAGAGGGCTTATTTACGGCATATTTTTTCAGCTGGCAAATGATACCCTTCTCTGGACACTGGGAATTTATCTTGTCAACAAGCAAAACACAAAAAACCGGCGCGACAATATCAAGCATTTGTTAAATATCAATACGGTGGTTTTTGCCATTGGTATACTGTCGATTATAGCAAACTTTCAGAAACTTACGCAAAAATATAAAGTGATCGGTACAGTATACGGGATGCTCTTTGATGCTTTAAACCCGCTTGGCAAGTCTACTACATATATTTCCATGATATTTATCGGCTTGATATTATCAAATACTGATATACAGCGTATTTCGGACATCTTCAAAAAGTATTCAATTTTTATATTTTCATTCGTCAAGCTGCTTGCAATACCTGTAATGGCGTATGTTGTCCTGCGTATTATAGGCAGGAATCTTGACCCCTTGGTAGTCAATGTAATTGTACTACAACTGGCTATGCCGGGTGGTACCATTGTTTCAGCCCTGACTGCCGAGTATAATTCCGACTGCAGGTATGCCACCGAGGGTGTATTCATATCTACTATTTTAAGCGTTGTTACACTTCCGTTTCTGCTATTTGTAATTGCCTAGGCGAATATTAATAAAAATTTAATATAAAATGTTCGTATTTTTTGTTCTACAGATTGACAAACGCAAGTCATGTCTGATAGTATTATTTATGTAATGATTTAAAGATACGAACATTGGAAAATGACGATAACAACCGGCTTTGCAGGTTTATCGAATTTAGTGTGCCTTATTGTAGCCTGCCTGCATCCGACACATTCAGCCTCCGTACGTTTCCGTGAGTTTAAAAAGGCTTTGTTCGGATTTGGCAGGACATTTCATTTGTAGGGCTGTATTTCAATAAATTCATATGGCCGCGTGAGCAATACCATATGGTCATGTGAAGCGGTTATTTCGTTTGTTTTGCTGCATGGCCGTAAATTATCAGATTCTTATATGGGGGATGAAATATTATGTACATTTCCAATTTGCCTAAGGTTGCAGTAGTTATGGGCAGCGATTCAGATTATCCTGTGCTTGAGTCCTGCATAAAGACTCTCAGAGAATTCGGGATAGATTTTGAAGTATTGGTATGTTCTGCCCACAGAACGCCTGAAAAGGCTGCGGAATTTGCGAAAACCGCTGAGAAAAATGGGTTTGGCGTAATAATAGCAGCTGCAGGGAAAGCGGCTCACCTTCCTGGAGTTTTAGCATCATACACCGTTCTGCCCGTGATAGGTGTACCGGTTAAGTCCAGTACGATGGACGGGCTTGATTCACTGCTTTCTATCGTCCAAATGCCAGGCGGGATACCCGTTGCCACGGTTGCAATAGACGGGGCGAAAAATGCAGCGCTTCTTGCGATCCAGATTCTTTCCCTTTCATCCGAGGAACTGAGAAACAGGATGAAAAAATACAGGGAAAACATGGCCAGGGAAGTGGAAGAAAAAAACGCTGCACTCCAGAAGAAGATAAGAGATGAATTTTTCCCGGCATGCTAGGACTTTAATTTGTATTAAATAACGGAGTTTGCTTTTGCAGGTTCATATCTATAAATCTTGATGATGAAAAGAGGTTAATATCATGTACGATTATAGACTGGATAAATTAAAAGAGGAATGCGGTGTATTCGGAATATATGACAATGATAATCACGATGTTGCAAGGCTTACTTATTTTGGACTTTATGCCCTTCAGCACAGGGGACAGGAAAGCGCCGGAATAGCTGTAAATGACGGGGGAACAATTCTCTATCATAAAGACACGGGGCTTGTGTCTGAAATATTCGATGATGTGGTATTGAATCACCTTAAAGGGAAAATTGCCATAGGCCATGTCCGGTATTCGACAACGGGTGCAAGCGTGAGGGAAAATGCACAGCCTATGGTTGTAAGGTACAGGGACGGTCAGATTGCCCTTGCCCATAACGGAAACCTGGTGAACGCTGCCGAGATCAGGAACAGGCTGGAAGAGAGCGGGGCAATTTTTCAATCCTCGAATGACACGGAAGTTATAGCAAACCTTATATCAAGATACCGTCTGACAAGCGCAAGCATTGAAGAAACCCTTATTAATACCGTTAGAGAAATAAAAGGTTCATATGCTCTTGTCATACTTACTCCCAACAACCTTATAGGGATCAGGGATCCTTACGGCATAAGGCCTTTGTGCATAGGAAAGCTGGACAATTCATATGTGCTT
>JAMOAC010000400.1 GCA_023621975.1 Bacillota bacterium
GCGCCATTATGTTGGAACCCATCCAGGGAGAGAGCGGAGTTAACCTCGCCACAAAAAGTTATATGCAATTTGTAAAGGAGTTGTGCGATAAATACGGATTGCTTTTAATATTCGACGAGGTGCAGACGGGTTTGGGCCGCACCGGAAAGATGTTCGCATATGAACATTTCCAAATCGAGCCGGACATATTCACCTTGGCAAAGGCCTTGGGCGGAGGCTTCCCCATCGGGGCTTTCTGTGCCAAAGAACATGTAGCCGCTGCTTTCCAACCAGGGGATCACGGCTCCACATTTGGCGGCAATCCCCTCGCCTGTACCGCCGGGCTGGCCACACTGAATACTATCCTGGAAGACAGGTTGGCGAAAAATGCAGAGGCCGTGGGGCAGTATTTCTTAGAAAAACTCTCCGGGCTTTCTGAAAAATATGATCTCATAGCTGAAGTCAGAGGAAAAGGACTCATGATAGGTATAGAATTTGCCGGTGACATGGCAAAAGAAATAAAGGATAAACTGTTCAAAAGCGGATATCTGGTGGGTAGTGTCGGTACCAGGGTTTTGAGGCTTCTTCCTCCACTAATTATTACAAAGCAGGATGTGGACGGTTTTATACAGACACTCGATCACATTTTGAACAGCATGGCGGTGGCTTAAACATATCCTGAGCCACAGAAAACTCAGGACGGAAGAGGCATTATATTGAAATCAAACAGCTACAAATGTGCTCGTTAATTTCATTCATTATTTGTCAAAGCACCTGAAATCAAAGCAAAATCGTATGCTTAAATCTATATTAACGTTAGGGAGAATAGATATGAAAGCGGTATTAGTATTGGAAGACGGAACATATTGGGCAGGCGAAGCCTTTGGACATGAAGGCGAAGCTGCAGGTCAAGTGGTTTTTAATACCAGCATGACGGGTTATCAGGAAATAGTCACCGATCCGTCATACAACGGACAGATCGTGGCCATGACCTATCCATTGATTGGAAACTATGGATTCAACCTTGAGGATAACGAATCATACAAGCCCCATCTTCAGGGCTTTGTGGTAAAAGAACTGTGCGATTCCCCCAGCAACTGGAGGAACTGCATCGATCCTAATGAATTCTTCCTCAAAAACGGCATAGTCGGAATCAAGGGAATAGACACCCGCGCTTTAACCCAGCACATCCGCGAACAGGGAAGCATGTTTGGCATAATATCCACCGAGTGTGGCAATGTAGATATACTTTTAAACAGGCTGAGGCAAAAAAAAGACGAAAAGCGGAATCTGGTCATGGAGGTAACCACCAAAACGACCCTTCACAAGAGCGGTCCCGGCAAGAAAGTGGTGATCATTGATTTCGGTGTAAAATACAACATCATAAGATCACTGGAAAGCAGAGGCTGCAATATATATATTCTTCCCGCTTACTCATCCTATGATGAAATAATGAGTTACAATCCCGATGGAATATTATTGTCCAACGGTCCTGGGAATCCAGCCGATTTGCTTTCTGCGAAACTTACTATAGAAAAACTCATCGGAAAGAAACCAATCCTTGGAATATGCCTTGGCCATCAGCTTTTGGGTTTGGCGCTGGGGGGTACTACCTACAAGCTCAAATTCGGACATCACGGCGGAAATCACCCGGTAAAGGACCTTATCACCGGAAAATGCTATATTACTTCTCAAAATCACAATTATGCGCTCAATCCGGATTTTAGCGATGATATAATCATCACCCATGTAAATGTAAATGACGGTACGGTGGAAGGGTTTAGACACAAATTTCTGCCGATACTTAGCGTGCAGTACCACCCTGAAGCTTCCCCCGGCCCCGGAGATTCCGCCTTTGTATTTGATGATTTCATCTCCATGATGGAATAATGAATTCTTTAAATTAATCTGTTGTGCTAGCATTTCCTAAGCGTGCGTTCCGAGTTAAAGAGATACTAAGCTCGTTACGGGGCAAATCAATCGACTTAAGGTCAGGTAATTAATTTGCCTTATCCTCCGCTTCGCTAACCATCTCTATTAACTCTCCACAACACTATCTACAAATAGCCGGCACAACAAGTTAAATTATACTTGTTTTGAATAAATCAGAATTGAATCAATTGGTTTAACCTGACTAAGAACCATGAATTAAGAGTCACCACAGGAGGTTTATATGCCCAAGAGAAACGACATTAACAAAGTCCTTGTCATCGGTTCCGGTCCCATAGTCATCGGTCAGGCGGCAGAATTTGACTATTCCGGGACTCAAGCCTGCAAGGCTCTCAGGGAAGAAGGAGTCGAAGTCGTACTTATAAACAGCAACCCTGCAACCATAATGACCGATATGGAAACCGCCGACAAGGTATATATAGAGCCTATAACTCTGGACTTCGTAAAAAAAATAATAGTTAAGGAAAAGCCCGATGGAATACTGGCGTCCCTGGGAGGACAGACCGGCCTTAACATGGCCGTCCAACTGGCGG
>JAMOAC010000300.1 GCA_023621975.1 Bacillota bacterium
AACCCCTCAAACTGGAAACTGGAAATCAATGACGAAGGAGAATACTATACATTCAGAGACCAATGGAATATAAAATGGAGAATGCCCAAAAACGGGGGATTTTATTTTGATATGGTCGAACATCCTCTGGCTGATGCCCTTGATGAAGAAGAGATTGAGAAATTTGAGTATCCAGACGCTGATGATCCGGCTCGGTATGAAGGTATAAGAGAAAAGGCCTTGGAAATACGCAATAGAGGTTATGGCGTTGTAATGACCAGCATATCTGCAGGCATATTTGAGCTCGGAGGATGGCTGAGAGGATATGCAAACTTCTATGCGGATCTGGCAGGAGACCCTGGAATGGCCTGTAAAGTTATGGATAAGGCTCTCGAGGTGAAAATGAAATACTGGGAAAAAGTGCTCGACATAGCAGGTGATGTGATTGATGTAGTTCAAGAGGCTGATGACCTTGGAAGCCAGGACAGAATGCTTATATCACCTGAAATGTATAGAAAATATATAAAACCCAGGCATAAGGAGCTGTTTAATTTTATCCACAGCAAAACTGATGCCAAAATATTCGTTCATTCCTGCGGATGCTTCAGGGAAGTTATTCCTGACCTTATAGAAGTGGGCGTAAATATTATAAATCCTGTTCAGTTCAATGTAAGCGGCATGGACAGCGAAAGTCTGAAAAAGGAATTCGGCCGAGACCTTGTTTTCTGGGGCGGCGGAGTTGACACCCAGAGGATACTGCCCAAAGGAACCGTTCAGGAAGTCAAGGATTGCGTAAAAAGGCAAATTGAAACCCTGGCGCCCGGAGGTGGGTTTGTGTTCAATACCGTCCATAACATACAGGCAGATGTACCACCTCAAAACATTGTTGCCATGTGGGAAACTCTTCAGGAATATGGCAAATATTAAAATTCTTTAAGGAGAAGATGCCTTGTGAAAAAAAACGGAATTCTTAATAAAGACCTTAGTGAAGCCATTGCGGCTATAGGACACGGGCAAATAATGATGATTGTCGATGCGGGTTTTCCTATACCGGAAAATGCCAAGAGGATAGATCTAGCCATTGCAAGAGACTTTCCTGACAATGTAACTGTGCTCAAATACATTCTGGGAGACTTCATTTATGAAAGGTGCATTGTTGCCGAGGAACAGAAGCTGTATAATCCCAGGCTCTTTGGAAAAATTACAGAGATTATAGACAGATGCCCTGTTGAAACCATACCTCATTCTGAGATAATAGAAAACTATCCTGATAAGGTAAAGGTTTTCGTCCGAACCGGGTCTTTTGAGCCCTGGGGCAATATTATTCTCTACTCGGGTATTGACGCGCCTGTCTGGTTTCAGAAAGAAGGTGTCATAACACCCGATTACTATAAGGAAAGGGCCAGTTACAAAGAAAAAACAAGTGAAATAGATTAATGATATGTCCGGCATAAACAATGAAGGCAGCGTTATGCAGGATGCGGATGGTAGGCGCAGCGTTGCCTTCTCGTGGTTTGCCGGAGCCTACCCTGCTGCTAATTCTTTAAACTATATCACCAGTCTGTCTCCGTTCAATTTCAGCCATTTCCGGCTTTCATGACAGTTTGGCAGGACAGATGCCACAAGATTCCAGAAGTCTTTTGAATGGTTCATAACTTTCAAGTGGCACAGTTCGTGAACAACTACATAATCAATTATATCAACAGGAGCCATTATCAATCTCCAGTTTAAATTTACATTTCTCTTTTTACTGCAACTTCCCCACCTGGTTTTCTGGTTTTTAATCATTACTTTACATGGAGCCACTTTGAGTTGCAAAGAATACTTGTCAATTCTTTCTTTTGCAATTTCAGCAAAACGCTGTTTGTACCATTTTATTAATGCCGCTTCTATTGCCTGTCTCCTGCTTTCAGCATATAGTCCCCAGGGTATGTACACCGCCAGAGTATCTCCCTGAATAGATACTTCAGATTTTCCTAAATCCTTTTCCACTATTTCAAGGGTATATTCCTTGCCAAGATACAGGAATTTTTCACCACTGGCAAACTGCCTGCACACTGAATTTAAATTTCTTTCCTTTACCTCATTTATTTTTTTTATAATCCAATCTGCCTTTCTCTTCACCACTTCACAAATTTGCTTTTCACTGACATAGTAAGGAGCATGCACTTTTACGTCACCATTGCTGTCAATAATTATCCCGATTGTTTTCCGTTTAGTTTTGTGCAAAGTAAAATAAATCCTGTTGACACAATTTTCAATATAATGTTCTACCTTCATTTCAGTCCTCTGCCTCTTAAGTTTTAGCAGCAAATATGATTTAAATTAATCAATCTTTGCAAGACCTGCAAGTGAAATTATTAAACCTGAAAGCGCTATCAAATATTCAATTCCTCCAAGATTGGAATTAGGGCCAACTACAATTTATTCTTCCGGGTAAAGTTGTATTTATCCCCAAAAGCATTATTTTTATACCTG
>JAMOAC010000244.1 GCA_023621975.1 Bacillota bacterium
GCAAAGGATGGATATGACGGCATAATACAAATCTATCCACTGACATGCATGCCCGAAATTGTTGCCGAAAGCATTCTGCCGGCAGTTGAAAGGGATTACGGAATACCCGTACTTACACTGATAATAGATGAAATGACAGGCGAGGCAGGTTATATGACAAGAGTTGAAGCATTTATAGATTTACTTGAAAAAAGAAGGGAGGGTAAAATTGTTGAGGGAACGACAGTATTATCTGGGAATTGACGTAGGTTCCGTGAGTACAAACCTGGTATTGATGGACGACAACGAGCAAATTATTGACAAAATTTACCTTCGCACCGAAGGACAACCGATAAATGCATTAAAAAAAGGCTTGAAGGAATTGTCATCAAAGTTTGGGGAAGGACTGAAAATAAAAGGTGTAGGTACTACAGGAAGCGGAAGGCAGCTGGCAAGCGTAATAGTGGGAGCGGATTGTGTAAAGAATGAAATTACCGCTCATGCAGTAGCAGCTCAGAAACTGATACCTGACGTAAGGACAATAATTGAAATCGGCGGACAGGACTCAAAAATAATAATATTGAGAAACGGTGTTGTATATGACTTCGCCATGAACACGGTGTGTGCGGCAGGCACTGGTTCTTTCCTTGACAGGCAGGCATCAAGGCTGTCCATTCCCATCAGCGAATTCGGACAGTATGCGCTGCGTGCAAAGTCGACTGTAAGAATAGCCGGCAGGTGTGCCGTGTTTGCTGAATCTGACATGATACATAAGCAGCAGACAGGACACAGCCTTGAAGATATTATAAACGGGTTGTGCGAAGCCCTTGTCAGGAATTACCTGAACAATCTTGCAAAAGGCAAGGATATACAGGACGTGGTTGTATTCCAGGGTGGAGTGGCTGCAAATGTAGGTATTGTTGCAGCTTTTGAGAGGGCTCTGAACAGAAAGATTGTCATACCGAAATACTATGATGTCATGGGAGCTTACGGCGCAGCACTTATAGCAAAGGAGAAAATGGAAAAGGAAGGCGGAAATACCAACTTTTATGGGTTTAGCATATCAGATAACGAATATAAAGCAAGAAGCATAGACTGCCAGGGTTGTTCGAATTCCTGCGAGGTTATTGAAATATTGTCCAATAACAGTGTAATAGCACGCTGGGGCGACAGGTGCGGAAAGTGGTCCGGACTGACCACCAATGCAGTCAACGGATAGAAAAAAAGAATATACTTTATTTTTTTATTTGTTAGGTAAGATTTTTATTTATTTGCTAAGGGCGTTTCGGATTTTGGTGAACAGCTTTACGATTAACCTGAATATTTTATATAAAATTATTAATATTTCAATAGCAATCAGAGCTGCAAGCAGGTAGAATATATCCCTGTTTTCTTTTATTTTGTTTATAACTTTTGATTTAAAGTCTTCCGGAGGATTGATGTCCTTTTCAGGATAAAGGCTGACATCGATCACCGTATCATCCATTAGTACGAATTTTGCAGTCCCAACACTGAAATTTCTTTTTATTGGTGGAACGAGGTCCTCGTTGACATTGACCACAAAATTCTTTATGTAACTTTGGCCTATAGGGTAAGTGTAGTAAACATCGGCTATGCTGATCAGGTTTAAGCTGGTGTCGCCAACCTGTATGGTCTTAAGTACTTCGCCCTTGTTAACAAGGATTCCCGTCATAAAATTATTGAAACCGTAATCCAGTATTTTTTGCGTATCATCAAAGATTGAATTTTTAGGACCGTAGAGTACAACACTTATCAAACGTTGATTGTTTCTTGTAGCAGTGGTAATAACCGAGTATTGCTCTTCATTGTTAAAGCCGACTTTTCCGCCGTCTACGCCGTTGTATGCCCAGAAAAGAGAGTTTTGACTTATCAGTATGCTGGTGCTGCCGTCCGGATTAATCCAGGGACGGGATTTGGTTGAGAATATTTTATTAAAAGTAGGATTTGTAATGGCATATTTGATCAGCATTGCAACATCCTGGGCGGTGGTATACTGTGTCTCGTCATAAAGCCCCGTAGGATTGCTGAAATGGGTGTTCTTTAGATTAAGCCTTGCAGCAAGGTCATTCATCATTGCCACAAAAGTTTCAACATCTCCTCCTACATATTCAGCAAGGGCGACGGCAGCGTCATTTGCAGATCTTAACATAACGGCATAGAGTAAATCTTCCAGAGTATATTTTTCACCGACTACAAGGTTCAATGCCGCACCTTCTGTATCAACAGATTCTTTACTTATAATAACATCGGAGTTTAACGAACCGCTTTGCTTTTCTATGGTAACCAATGCCGTCATAATTTTGCAGGCAGCGGATATATGGAGCTTGATATCAGAATTCTTGGAATATAGTACCTGGCCTCTGCCGGATTCTATCAATATGGCGGAAAGAGCCTCGATATCAGGAGCTTCAGGCAAATTTCCAACTCCGAAGGGGTTGTTGCTATTCTGAACAGCCT
>JAMOAC010000319.1 GCA_023621975.1 Bacillota bacterium
GAAGGCATTAATATGATTTTGAATAATGCCGTGGAGCAAGGTTACCTGAAAAAAGATGAGGAGAATGCAATTATCATTACCGTATCCGCAAAAGATTCCAATAAGGCAGGACAGCTTGAAGAGAGAATTGAGACGGCTACGGCCGAGAAACTTAAAAGTTACAGTGTCAAGAGCGAGATACTGGTTGAAGATATAGCAGTTGAAAAGAAAAACGAGGTAGTGAAGGAATCAAGAGAATACGGTATAACCCCTGGTAAATTGAATTTAATAAACAAGCTTATCGAAGAAAATGCGGACTTGAGTATTGATGATCTGAAAGACAAGCCTGTAAAGGAGATAGTGAAAGCAGTAAAAGAATTAAGAAACAAGGCAAAAGACAATAAGAAAAATGATGACATTGGGAAAAATGATGAAAACAACAAGAAAAATAATGAGAGCAGGAAGAATAATGGGAAAGGTATTGAGAATAAGAAGAATAATGAGAAAAATAATGAGAACACGAAAAATACGGTGAACAAACTGAACAAAGGTAAAAATCAACAAGACAGCAAAAAGAATCAAACCAGTAATATTATAAGCAGCAGGGAGGGTAACAGTGTTAATAATTTTATTAAGATGGTTTTAAACAACGTTTTGAACAGAAATGACAACCGCCATAGCGAAGAAAAAGACAAAAATAATAAAGCCGGCAACAACAGACCTGACAGCAGGGAAGATAACAAAGGCAATAAAGGTAAAGATGACAACCGTAATAATAAAGGTAATAATAAAGAAAGTAATGATAAGGAAAAAAGCAAACATAACGATGATGATAAACGTAACAGCAGGGAAAACAACAAAGACAGGAAAAGCTCCAAAGACAATAAAGACAATAAAAAAGACAAGGATGACAGCCGAAACAACAAAGGAAGCAGCAAAGGAAACAGCAACAGTAAAAGCAATAGGGATGATGACAGACCCGGAAGCAGAGGATACGACAAAGACGTTAAAGACAGGGATAATAACAGCAACGACAAGAATAATAACAAGCAAAATAAAGATATAAACATAAGGAATTATAAAAAGATCGGCCTGAAAATATGAATAAATTGCCGGGGTAATAAAATAAATTAGGTATACATATGAAATAAATCACGTAAAAAAGCTTTATTATAAAAAAATAAAGCTTTTTTTACTGCTTTTTTATGGCACTTTAAAAAAAGTTTATGACCAAAAGTTACATGTTTATTTATTATGTTTAACATTTCAAACTTTAACCTAATATTAGAGTTAATTATTTTCAAAGCTCTCTATGTAATTCAGTCGTACCTTTTGAAGTAAATTGTCAAAAAAATCTTAAATCTATTTTACTCAGTTTGACAAATATTTTCCGGGCACAGTGGTTATAATCAGTGCTGCAAATAATAACTAAGTGGGAGGTAACAAATGATGAAAACCGGAACTCTGCAGTATGGAAAAGCAGCTGGCATATTAGGTGGGAGGAAAAAAACAAAAGGCAAAGGTACCATTGAGTTATTATTAACAAAAAACAATCTCATATTTTCACTAATAGCGTTTTTATTGGGCAGAGCGTCTATCGCAGGTGTAATGATGCCATTTGGGATCTCATTCTTTGCAGCTTCTGAAAGCTCTAATGCAAGTATGGCATTAATAGCTGTATCCGTGTTGACAGGGATGTTAACGGCAGGTGCTGGCACGAAAGTATTCCAGACCGCAGCCTGCATGGCTCTTTTCAGCATTTTGAATATTCCGTTCAGAAACAAAAATTCAAAACGTGTCTTCGGCTGTGCCCTGCTGGCATTTATAAGTGCATTTCTGCCACAATTGGTGCTGGTATTTATTAATGGATATTTGTTATTTGACATTCTTAAAGCGTTTCTGTTTTCCTCTATTGTGTTTTTATTGGTGTTCATATTCAGGAATGCCGTGTCACTGCTGGAAAACAGGAAAAGCTTTTATTCAGCTACAAATGAAAGGGTTATCAGCTTTGCAATAACTTTGGCGCTTGCAGTATCCGGCCTTGGCTTTATAAACATTATGGGGTTAAATGTAAGAAACATTATCTGTATTTTGATAATCCTGATATTGAGTTATAAATCAGGAGTAGGTGTCGGCGCGTCATTAGGCGTGGTTGTAGGCCTGATCGTAAGCATGTCCGGTAAAATAACTCCACTTGTAATAGGATCATATGCATTTTGTGGCTTGCTCGCAGGGCTTTTTAAAAATTTAGGGAAACTGGGGTCCTGCCTTGGATTTGTCATGGGAAACGCAATGCTGACGCTTTACCTGAACGGCTCCACGGATATATTGATTCACCTTGGAGAGATAATTGCCGCTGAAATTGTTTTCATGGTAATACCAAACAAATTTATTGACTTTATATCCTCGGTTTTTATCAAAAAGGATTTTTCAAATTCCATAAATGATTCCCTCAGTTCCCGTATAAGGGAAATGA
>JAMOAC010000331.1 GCA_023621975.1 Bacillota bacterium
GACATTTTATCAGAATAAATTCAACATGACATTATCACAGAATAACAACATAAAATAACAATATATATTGATTTTTTAAAAAAAACATGTTATTATTACTGCAAATAAAAATATTATACCGGCGTGTTACTGGTAAAGCAGGCATGAGCTGGGAAAGGGTTTTATTATGACCCTTTCTCGGCTCTTTTAATTTTATCCATAATCCGAAATGTATATAGCCGAACTGACCCGTCAATGCTAACAAACGGAGGTGTGAATACGGTCAATGATAAGCGGCCTCGTAATAATAATTCTCATAGTGTGCTATTAACTGTCCCCGCCTTAGTTGATGAGGCTGTAACTCTTGAGGTCATATCTAATAGAATTATGATATAATATTTTAACATTTGATCAATACAATTGCAGGGGGATTTATGATGCATGGTTTTAATGTAATAAAAGTATTGAACAACAATGTCGTTATGGCACGGGATGAAACCACCGGCGAGGAAGCGGTGCTGGTGGGAAAGGGCTTGGGATTTAATGCAAAGCCGGGGGAAAAGGTAAAAGAAAAAATAGAAAAGGTATTCTATTTTTTTGATGAGAGCCAGTTAAACCAATATAAAAACATATTAAACAGTATCGACAGGCGCATTATTGGCCTCACAGAGGAAATACTGGCCATGGCTGAAAAAGAATTGGCAGAACCATTAAACGAGCATATCCATGTAGCGCTGGCCGATCATATAAGTTTTACACTGGAGCGCCTTTCCGGCGGCTTGGAAATCGAAAACCCTTTTCTGGAAGAGATAAAAGCATTATATCCGCAAGATTATGAACTTGCTTCAAAAGCCTGCTCTATGATAGAAAAAAAATTTGACGTAAAAATCCCCGACGGAGAAAAAGGCTTCATAGCCATGCACCTTCACGCCGCCCAGAAAAACAACGAGCTGTCCAGGACGGTAAAATACACATCTATGATAAACAAAATGGTAGAAATCATAGAGCAGGAACTTGACATAAATCTCGACAGGAATGAAGTAAATTACGCCAGGCTGCTTGTGCATCTCAGGTTTGCACTTCAGAGGGTTGAAAACGGCATTTCCATAAAAAACCCACTGCTTTTCCACATAAAGAAGGAATTTGCAAAAAGCTACAAGATCGCCGAAAAGATAGGCAGATTTATAAAAGAAAGCTTGGGCAAGCTGCCGCCCAGGGATGAGATAGGATATCTTGCATTACACATCCAGAGAATATATATAGAAAGGCAAGGTGGACAAAATGCTTGAAGGAATGGCAAAACCAGGCTTCGAGAACTTTTCGGCAGAATTTGCATGTTTGGCATGTTGATTTTTTGCCGTGCATATGGTATCATAAATTCATGGAATATTGAACAATTGAATACCATGGATTATTGGATCAAGCAGCGTGTTACTGTTAGGCAGGCATGAGCTGAGAAGGAGTTATTTTCCTTTCTCAGCTCTTTTATTTTTCTCACGGTATAACATTATAAACACTATTTATGTAGCGCAAATTGAAAAAAATAATGGGAGGTGAAAATGATGTTGTAATAAAACCGGTCGTGAAATAACAAGCCCTTATCACAGCTTATAAAGAAGGAGGATTAATTATGTCAATCAATATTGAACAGTTGACATCCGCAATTATAGAAAAAGTAGGTGGAGTTGACAACATCTCATCTGTTGCTCATTGTGTAACAAGACTACGTTTTATTTTGGCGGACGAAAAAAAAGCGGATACCGAAGGTTTGAAAAAGTTAAATGGAGTTTTAGGCGTTGTTTTTGGCGCCGGCCAATATCAAGTCGTACTTGGCCCAAACACATTTCCGGTATTTGACAGAATCAAAAAAGAATATGATATTGAAATAGATGAGATGGCAAATGAAAACAATGCTGAAGATCTTAATTTAAATGAAAAAAAGGGGAAAAATTCTTTTAGTTATTATCTGGAGAAGGCCATCCGTTTCTTGTCGGCTTCATTGACGCCGTTTATTACCGTATTATACGGCGCCGGTATGTTAAGAGTTATGTTAAGCCTTGCATCGTATTTCTGGCCTAACATTACCGATAGTACAACCTATTCAATGTTTAATTTTTTAGCGCAAACGCCGTTTTATTTTATGCCAGTATTAATTGCATACGGAGCATCAAAAACTTTAAAATCAAATCCGGCATTTGCTATTACAGTTGCTGCGATGTTATTATATCCGGACTTTGTAGCCTTAGCGGGAACAGATGCTCAGATAACTATTTTTGGGCTCCCGGTAGTATTAACAAAGTATTCAAATACGTTACTTCCTGCAATTTTCGCTACATTATTATTGGCACATTTGGAAAAGTTCTTCTACAGAGTTATTCCATCGGTTTTAAAGTCGGTTTTTGCTCCATTGTTTACATTGGCGGTAGCATTACCCCTAGTTACGGTATTTTTAGCTCCTTTGGGA
>JAMOAC010000474.1 GCA_023621975.1 Bacillota bacterium
AATACTGGTTCCTGCCAAAGGCGGAGTTGCAGTTGGAACAGAAAAGTCATGGGATTATGCCAATGAGCAAGGTATACCAAGAATGTTTTTTGTAAGCAAGATGGATGAAGATCATGCCAATTTCGATGAAGTCTATAATCAGCTCATTGATACATTCGGAAAAGGTGTTATAGCTTTCCAGATTCCGATAATTGAAGGAGAGAAGTTTACAGGCATAGTTGATATTATTAATTTGAAAGCAATGAAGTTTGACGGGAAAAAGTTTGTTGATGCAGATATTCCTGCAAACTTGCAGGGTAAAGTCGATGAGATAAGGGAAGCCCTGAAGGAAGCTGTAGCTGAAACCGATGAAGAACTTATGGAAAAGTTCTTTGAGGGCGAGGAATTTACTCCTGAAGAAATCAATAAAGGTTTATGCCTTGGAATAAAAGACGGTTCCATTGTTCCCGTATTCTGCGGATCGGCAGCGAATAATATAGGAATACAGTTACTCATGGATGCCATTATCGAATATATGCCTGCTCCAAATGAAAAATCCACGGTTAAGGCCAAAAAGCCCGGAAGCGATGAAGTTGTTGAGCTTAAGGCATCACCGGATGAAGATCTTTCAGTTTTTGTTTTCAAAACCATAGCTGACCCGTTTGTTGGCAAGATTTCAATGTTCAGGGTTTACAGCGGAACTTTGAAGTCTGATTCCGTAGTATATAATTCCACTGCTGAAAAGACTGAGAAAATCACACAGCTGTTCATGCTCAGGGGTAAAAAACAAATACCCGTCGATGCTCTTATTGCCGGAGACATAGGTGCGGCAGCAAAGCTGCAGTTTACAAATACAAATGATACACTGTGCAGCCAGGCCAAGCCTGTAGTGCTTGATAAAATTGATTTCCCGGAACCTGCTCTTTCATTGGCTGTTGAGCCAAAGGCAAAGGGCGACGAGGAAAAAATAAATGCAGGGCTTCAGAGGCTTCAGGAAGAGGATCCTACATTCAAGGTGGAGATGAATTCCGAAACACGCCAGATATTGATTTCAGGTGTCGGAGAACAGCATCTTGATGTTATTGTAAGCAAATTAAAGGCCAAGTTTGGAGTCTCGGTAAATCTTACCGATCCTAAAGTTCCTTACAGGGAAACAATCAGAAAGAAGGTCAAGGTTGAAGGTAAGCACAAGAAGCAAACCGGTGGGCATGGCCAGTATGGTCATGTATGGATTGAGTTTGAGCCCGGCGAAAGCGAAGGACTCACATTTGAAGAAAAGATATTCGGTGGAGCCGTTCCGAAGCAGTATATCCCTGCTGTTGAAAAGGGATTGCAGGAGAGCATACAGAAAGGTGTGCTGGCAGGTTATCCTGTAGTAAATCTCAAGGCTACCCTTGTAGACGGATCATACCATCCTGTAGACTCATCCGAAATGGCTTTCAAGATAGCCGCAAACCTTGCATACAAGAAGGGGCTTGCAGAAGCAAATCCTGTGCTGCTTGAGCCCATAATGCATGTTGAGGTTTATATACCTGAGAGCTACATGGGAGATATTATCGGCGACCTTAACAAGCGCAGAGGAAGAATACTTGGAATGAATCCTTATGAAAAAGGATTACAGCAGGTTATTGCCGAAGTGCCTCAGTCAGAAATGTTCAAGTATGCTACCGATTTGAGGTCGATGACCCAGGGAAGAGGCTATTTCAAGATGTGGTTTGAAAGATATGAGGAGGCACCGCCGGCAGTCAGCAAGAAGGTAATAGAAGAGGCCAAGAAGTCAGCAGATCAGGATGCTGATGCATAGAAACAATTATATAAAACAGGATACCGAAACAGTGATATGTAATGGGATACCGTGAAAGAACGCGGTATCCTTTTATTTTTTATTGTAAATTAATTAATTGAAGTAATAAAAAATTGATAAATTGCAAATATTAACAAAATGTACTTGAATAATACCTGGAATTATTTTATAATATATGCGAAGGTCAAAGAAAGTCAAAATCAATAGGAGTGATATAAAATGGCCAGGTTAAGTGATTTGATCGAAGCTTTTTTGAAGCAGATGATCGATGCTACCGACGGAGTAATAGAAATACAACGTAATGAGCTTGCAAATCGCTTTAATTGCGTGCCGTCACAGATTAACTATGTTATAGATACAAGATTTACAACGGAAAGAGGATATTTTGTCGAGAGTAGAAGAGGCGGAGGAGGCCATATAAGGATAAGAAGGGTTAATACAAGCAATCCGGGTACTTACATCATGCATATTATTAATTCCATGGGGGACAGTATTTCTCAGCAGTCTGCGGAGGTTTTCATCAACAATTTTGTTGACTATGACGTTATTTCGAAAAGGGAGGGACTCATACTTAAGGCCGCTACAAGTGATAAGGTATTGGGCCAGGTTCAACTGCCGCAGAGAGATATGCTAAGGGCAAGCATACTTAAAAATAATT
>JAMOAC010000322.1 GCA_023621975.1 Bacillota bacterium
GTGTTAACACAAGAGGACAATTCCCGGAAAACAGGGGAGGTATATTTCATTTAAAACAACTGACTTACGTATGAAAACTTGTAAAGGGAATCCTGGAACACAGTGATAAAACGAACGATAAGCAAAAAACTTCATTGTCAGCCCACAAAAAATGTGACGGCTGCAGATACTTCGTCCGGACAGACAAATCCAGCACGCCCTGGCTCTGGCAAGTGTTGATGATTATATGTTTTGTCCGCTGCAATACGGTTTTTTATACAGCTGGATCACAATCAATGACGACATCGTTGAGAATATAATTGAACTGTTTGAATTTATTGATGAGATTTTTCGCGAACAATGCGCGTGATCGTTCAACATCCGGTACAAAGATAAGTCTGAGTGTCCCCCTAGTACATTGTCTCACAAATTCGTTCCCTAAAAGGGAAAGTATAATAATGACATAAAAGTGAACAAAAACCTAGAAATACCAAGGCAAATTTGATAAAATGCTGCTAAAATGGTGGCATGCCACGCAGCGGTGCTCCTGGAAAGTTTTCAATCGTTCAAAGATGTGAGGTTATCGCAATTGCATGTGATAAACCAAAAAACTATGGATACGACACGCATAACCAGTGGAATTTGGATATACTTACAGATGCGGTCAATAAAAGCATAAAAAACATTGAAATGAGCCGTTCGAGTGTTGCGCGAACACTCAATATGAATGAATTAAAGCCTCATAAATTCAGGATGTGGCTTCATAGTA
Organism: Bacillota bacterium; assembly: GCA_023621975.1. The sequence continues at coordinate 749 of JAMOAC010000322.1, forward strand.
AGGATCCAAAATTCAAAGAAAAGGTCAACAACATTGTATCCTTGTATGTGAATCCACCTAAAGATGCTGTAGTGCTTTGTATAGATGAAAAAACGGGAATGCAGGCAACAGAAAGAATCGTGGAGACCGTAATGCCCAAACCCGGGCATACAGGAAGATACGAATATGAGTATGTACGGCACGGCACACAGGCTTTAATAGCTGCATTTGATATCAAAACCGGTAAAGTTCTTGCACAATGTAACGATACCCGGACAGCGGAAGATCTGTTGGCTTTTATGGAGGAAGTAGCCAGAGCGTATTGCGAGGAAAAGAAGATACATGTTATATGGGATAACCTCAATATCCACAAGGATGGTGCATGCAGCAGATGGACGGAATTTAACAGGAAGTATGCCGGGAAATTTGAATTTCATTATACGCCCAAACATGCCTCCTGGGTAAATCAGATTGAGGTATTTTTCTCGATATTGAATAGAAGATGCCTGAGGCTGTCAAGCTTTCGTAGCAAAGAGGAATTGAGAGAAGCCGTCATGATGTTTATCCGGATATGGAACGAAAAAGAAGGACATCCTTTTAAGTGGAAATTTAAAGGGTATCCCATGCAGAGCAAATCACAATAGGGCAGTTGAAGGAAGGAATAAAAGATGAAGAAGACAAACGAAGGTATTAAGTGTAATTATTGTGGTGAAGTTTTCGGAAAGGTTGCCATCAAGAGACATTTAGAGAAGTGTAAGATTAGAGAAGAAAAAAATCAGCCTGGAGAAGAGGTATACTACTGGATCCAGGTTCAGGGCTACTATCAGAAGGAATATTGCATGTATTTGGATGTATCCGCTAATGCTTCTTTAAAGGACTTGGACCAGTTCTTAAGAGACAAGTGGCTGGAGTGCTGTGGACACTTAAGCATGTTTAAAATCGACGGCGAGGTTTACGATTCCGACCCTGATCCAGATGCTATGTTTGGAAGCAACAAGAGCATGAAAGTGAAGTTGAAGGATGTTCTGTATGAAGGACTTGAATTTATACATGAATATGATTTCGGCTCAACTACGGTATTGAAACTAAAGGTACTATCAAAAAGAACAGGAGCAAAGAGAAAAGAAAAAGTAGTACTAATGGCACGAAACCTTCCCCCTGCTTTTGCTTGTGTGGAGTGTGGGAGACCCGCAACACAATTATGCAGTTGCTGTATTTATGAAGAGTATGCATTTTATTGTGATGAATGTGGCGAAGAGCATGAATGTGGTGAGGATATGATGCTACCCGTAGTCAATTCTCCCAGGATGGGGGTTTGCGGTTATTGCGGGGAAGAAGATTGATACCCCCCTGCTATATTTGGAAGAATCGTACAGGAATGAATTTGTGGAATGTTGTACTAGCTTAAAAATAAAAAGGGACACTTACGTGTCCCTTTCTGATTATTCTTATTACTCGATGATAGCGGTAACGGTACCGGAACCAACGGTTCTGCCGCCTTCACGGATAGCGAACCTGAGTCCTTCTTCCATAGCGATCGGAGTGATCAGCTTGACGGTGATCTCGACGTGGTCACCAGGCATGCACATCTCGACGCCTTCAGGAAGTTCAGCAACACCGGTAACGTCAGTGGTTCTGAAGTAGAACTGAGGCCTGTAGCCGTTGAAGAACGGAGTATGCCTTCCGCCTTCTTCCTTGGTCAGAACGTAAA
>JAMOAC010000391.1 GCA_023621975.1 Bacillota bacterium
TAAAAAATAATCAAATATTAGATTTTGTTTATATACTTACAAAGCTAAGGAGGAATATATATGTGGTTTTTATTTGCATTATTGTCGGCAGTATTTGCCGCGCTTACATCCATACTTGCCAAGATAGGGATTGAAGGAATTAACTCCAACCTGGCGACCGCAATACGTACAGCCGTTGTGTTGGTGATGGCCTGGATTATAGTTTTTGCTACTGGAACGCAGAATCAAATTGCCGAAATCAACAAAAAAAGCTGGATATTTTTGGCCTTGTCTGGTATTGCGACAGGGTTGTCATGGCTTTGTTATTACAGGGCATTGCAGATCGGAGATGCTTCAAAGGTAGTCCCGGTGGACAAGTTCAGCGTTGTTATTACAATGATACTGGCATTTACGGTACTGCATGAAGTGCCTAATTTTAAAACGATTCTGGGCGGCATATTTATTACAATCGGTACATTTATAATGATTTTGAAATAATGGTTTATGCGTTAACGATTGCCGCTATTATAAAAGCCGAATTTATAGAAATATACAGTAAAGCAAGGGTATCCAATAGTGACGGCTATACCACTTCTGCATACATGATTGAAATAAAGATGAAAAACGGGAAAAAAATTGATATGCGGGGGACTACTCAGGGGTTTCATTTTGTTAATGACGGTGAAAAATGGTATAAAATATCAAGCATCGAGATGACCCGCTATTTACAAGATTTAATTAAGTAAAATGCGGTTTAAGCTTTTAGGTGATGTATTAATGGAAATTAACGAAAAAATTCATTATGAATATGAAAAAGAACAACTTAGCAATGCTCTTGGTGACATGGCCTTGGGCATTGAACATATTGGAAGCACATCTATTCCTGGAATTTGGGCAAAACCGATAGTTGACATTATGATTGGTGTAAAGTCAATGCCACCGGGAAAATCACTTACTGATAAAGTTATAAAGTTAGGCTACGAAAATCTTGGTGAAGCAGGGGTTAGCGGAAGGATTTATTTTCGAAAGAGGTTTCCCAACGCATATAATGTCCATATTACGCAATTCGGGAACCAGATTTGGAAAAATAATATTCTTCTTCGTGACTTTTTACGCGATAATAAAGACGAAGCAATGAAATATTCAGAGTTGAAAAAGTTTATAATATCCCAAGGCGTAAACAGTTTACTGGAATATTCAGAGCACAAGGCTGCTTTCATTAAAGAAATACTTAAGAAGGCAAATGAATGGAATAGTAATAACCTTTAATTTATACAGGCTTGTAGTTTGTACATGCTTGCAGGTGGTGAAAAGTTGGCAAAGCATGAGTTAATGTAATACAATTTGTCCAAAAGGGAAAGATTAATGAAGAAAAGGTGGTGGCGGGCTGTGAGCTTTTCCAGGTACATCTTTTACGGGATAAAGGACAGGAGAATAATTGATGCAATAGAGTCAACACCCAGAGAGCTTTTTGTCCCCGACATCCTGAAGGACAGCGCATGCATAGACAGCGCTTTGCCCATAGGATTTGGCCAGACAATATCTCAGCCATCACTTGTTGCTTATATGATCCAGCTGCTTGAATTGACGGGGAAAGAGAAGGTACTGGAGATTGGCACCGGCTCAGGCTATCAGACAGCCCTTTTGGCAAAGCTGGCAGATAAGGTATACACTATAGAGATAGTCAAGGAACTTTATGAAAGATCAAGACAAACATTGGAGACCTTGGGAATAAAAAATGTAGAATACAAGTTGGGCAATGGGTATGATGGTTGGGAAGAATACGCTCCCTTTGACAGAATTATAGTAGCAGCCGCTCCTCCGAGAATTCCTTCCAGATTGCTGGAGCAACTAAAAAAGGATGGGCGAATGGTAGTACCGGTAGGACCTCAAAATCAAACTCAAATACTCAAGCTGATAATAAAAACTCATAATGGCTTTATCGAGAGGGATGCCGATTATGTGAGATTTGTGCCAATGGTCGGGGAGTGAGCATATTTTTAATGGGAAGAATTTATTGAAGTGTATTTGAAAATATGATAAGCTAGTAATGCTGTAAGCTGGTAATACTGAAATATTATATTTTCTGAATATTTAATGAAAAATTGTTTTTGTTGTTAGAAAACTATAGCTGTTGAAGTGCCAAATCCAGGGAAACAAGGATTGAAACAGGAAAGGGACAAAACGGAAAATTCTGAAAGCTCTTTAAAGTTGAAGTGCCAAATTCAGTGAAATAAGTATTGAAACGACAGATAAGCTATTCTTGGAATATTGATTGTTACTACACTATTTAAGTGCCAGATCCAGAAAAACAAGGATTTAAGCTGCAGATGGCCCATCATAGCCTTTGTTGCTCCATGTGCTCAGAGGTGCTGTCAAATCTACGCCAACTCAATTGCTTGTATCATCAGGTTCAATTAGCTGAATTATTTTTTATATGAATTAGGAAATCTTATAAA
>JAMOAC010000228.1 GCA_023621975.1 Bacillota bacterium
AAGATTATAAATAAGCTTCCGGTTTAACTTGACAATGCCGGCTATGGTAAACAGATCATCGTCAGGCATTTGGCTGCCAAGATATTGGATATAAGCGGACTGTAGTTTATCCTGCATAAACGAGGAGATCAATTTTAAAACCAAAAATCCGGCAATCAGAACAATGGCTGAATTAAACTCTGTGCTTCGAAACACCTGACCTCTTTGCCTGGCTTCTCTTCTCTTTTTTGGAGTAGCTTTCTCGGTTTTTTCTTCTGCAAACAGCTGTAGTTCCATACTGTCTATCCTGTATATCCGGATCATTGGATGCCCATCCCTTGTATAACACTTTTTACAGCTTTTAACATGTTGTTAAAAATTCCTTCAAACAAATCAATATAAATTGGAACCATAAAGAATAACATAGCCAGTCCCAACAGAATTTTAAATGGTAATCCTATTATGAAAATATTCATTTGAGGCATTATTCTTATAAGTATACCGAATACAATCTCAGCTAAAAAAGCCGAAGCAATTACAGGAACTGCCAGCTTAACACCCAGCACAAAATACTCTATGAACATATCAAGCATTATAATAGATATACCAGAATCAATTTCTACCTTTCCCGGCGGCATAACTTCATAGCTGTACACCAGCAGCCGGATAAGGGAATGGTGGCCATTTACAGCAAAGAATAAAACCAGTGCCAGCACATTATAAAAATTTCCTATAAGGGGTATCTGAATATTCTGATGAGGCTCAAGCACGTTGACAATCCCAAATCCGATATGGGTATCTACCAGCTGGCCCGCCAGCAGTAATGCGGAAAACATCAAAAGGCTTATATATCCCATAATTGCACCTACTGTTAATTCCCTTATCGTTAAAAATGCCAGTTGGGCATATGAATTAACCTCTAATGAATTATGTCCAAAAATAGGGTAATAGGCTACCAGAATATATGTAAGGCTGACAATTAAACCTATGTAAAACACAGCTGGTACGTTTCTCCTGCCGAATATCACTGAAATAAACACTATACCTGAAATACGAGCCAATACCAGAAGCATAATATCAAAATTTAAAAATATTTGTTCCAGCACTGCCATCATATTTTAAATTCACAATCCTAAAATAGTATTTATGCTGTTGAACAGTCTTATAGTAAACTCGGTCATAGTCTCCAATATCCATGGACCAAAAATCAACAGGGCAACGGCAACTGCGAGGATTTTGGGTATAAAAACAAGGGTATGCTCATTTATTTGGGTAACGGCCTGGAAGATGGCAACCAGCAGTCCCACCACCAGAGCCAGTCCCAGTATCGGGGCAGATAGCATAATGCCTGTATAAATGGCTTGTTGAGCAATGGTTATTATATCTCGTTGACTCATGGAAGACCTCCTTATCGGAAACCGGAAACCAAATTTTTTATAATCAAATCCCATCCATCAACCAAAATAAAAAGCAGTATTTTTATCGGGAGGGAGATCATCACAGGGGGTAACATCATCATACCCATTGACATCAATGTGCTGGCTACCACCATGTCTATGATTATAAACGGTATATATATCAAAAAACCCATTTGGAAAGCGGTCTTCAATTCGCTTGTGATAAATGCCGGGATAAGTATGTGAGTGGGAATGTCCTCCGGAGTTTCAACTTTATCCTGTCCTGAAAGCTCGAAAAACAACAATAAATCCTTATTCCTGGTCTGTTTTAACATGAATTCCCTAATAGGGCTCATTGCCCGGTTTACAGCTTCTTCCTGTTCAATCCTTCCATCCAGATACGGTTGAATAGCCTGCTGATTTATCTTTGATGCAACTGGCGACATAACAAAAAAAGTCAAAAACAGGGCCAGTCCAATCAGCACCTGGTTCGGGGGAGTTTGCTGAGTCCCCAGAGCATTCCTCGTAAAAGCAAGTACAATTATGATGCGGGTAAACGCCGTCATCATAATTAGAATGGATGGCGCCAGTGCCAGTATTGTTAAAATTCCCAGTATTTCCAAACTGTCAACTACATCTTCGGGAGACTGGGCAGCTTCAATGTCAAGCCGGGGAATGGGGATCGATGGCTGGGCATAGGCAACATGGCAATCAAAGAAAATTAATAATATACCTGTGATAAATATTATTTTTAGCGCTCTTGCCGATATTTTCCTATTCATGCCCATCCGTCCCATCTGCAAAACCCTTACTAATGTATTTTTTTAAAATGTTGGGAAAAAAGTAATCGTCTTTATCAGGACTCAAAGGGATAAGATCCTCCTCGTCTATCTGGCCTATTAAGTGAATACTGTGGCTGGCTGAACCAACAATATAATAGTTTTTACCAATCTGTATCAGGCAGATCCATTTATCCTTTCCCAGAAAAACTCTGTCAATAATCTTTATGTATTGCCCATATCCGTATTTGGCAAACTTTTTTCCGACGAAGCGGGTTGT
>JAMOAC010000416.1 GCA_023621975.1 Bacillota bacterium
AATAAATAGATACTTTTATTTTATTTAAAATTACAGGAGGGGAAAAAATGGCAGGTGTAAGATTGGAACACGTTTACAAGAGATTTGAAGGTGGGGTCACGGCTGTAAGTGATTTTACCCTTGACATTGACGACAAGGAGTTTGTCATTCTTGTAGGACCTTCAGGCTGTGGAAAGACGACTACACTGAGAATGATTGCCGGCCTTGAGGAAATTACAGAAGGCGAAATTTATATTGACGGCAAACTTGTAAATGACGTGCAGCCGAAAGACAGAGATATTGCAATGGTTTTCCAGAACTATGCTCTCTATCCACACATGACGGTATTTGACAACATGGCATTTGGATTGAAGCTCAGAAAGGTTCCGAAAGACGAGATAAGAAGAAGAGTGCATGAAGCTGCCAAGATACTTGAAATAGAACACTTGCTTGACAGAAAGCCAAAGGCTCTTTCCGGTGGTCAGAGACAGAGAGTTGCCCTCGGACGTGCAATAGTACGTAACCCAAAGGTATTCCTTATGGACGAACCTTTGTCAAACCTCGATGCTAAGCTGAGAGTCCAGATGAGACTTGAAATCACAAAACTGCATCAAAGACTTCAGACTACGTTTATCTACGTTACACACGACCAGACAGAAGCTATGACGATGGGTACAAGGATCGTTGTTATGAAAGACGGATTCATCCAGCAGGTTGATACTCCGACAGCTCTGTATGATAATCCTGTCAACATGTTTGTTGCCGGATTTATCGGAAGCCCGCAGATGAACTTCATTAATGCAAGAGTTGTAAAACGTGAAGACGGTATTCACCTCTTGTTTGAAGACAACGACATTAAACTCCCCGAAGGTAAAGCAAAGAAACTTGAAGGAACGGATTATATCAATAAGGAAGTTGTAATAGGCATCAGGCCTGAGCACATCCATGATGAGGCAATTTATATTGAATCAATGCCAGACAGCGTAATCAACGCAAAAGTTGACGTTGTCGAAATGCTTGGTGCAGAGACATACCTCTACATGACTACGGGCAATACGAGTCTGACTGCAAGAGTTAATCCGAGAACCAAGATAAGAGCCGGCGAAACTGTCAAGTTAGCTATAGATGCAAACAGAATCCATATGTTTGACAAGGATACAGAAAGAACGATCATGAACTAGGATTGTTGGCTGTTGCTGGTTGATCGGTTTGCAATGTCAAATGTTGTATTGATAAAAGGAGGAAGATTATTAAATCTTCCTCTTTTTAATTTATGACGGTATAATTAATTATGACAGTATAATTAACAATGTAGGGATTACATAACATTATTAATATGGTGCTTATACTATAGTTTGCTTATACTATAGCTTTCAGGAGGAATACATGTAGATGAAACCTTTTCAGGACCTGGTAATGCAGGTAAAGAACATAATTGATAAGCAATTTGGCGTTATGGACGACAGCGGTACTGTTTTGGCTTGCTCTGATGAAGGGAAAGTAGGGACTGTGAATGAGGCGGTATCCAAAGTTTTGAATATTGATTCTGATACTGTTACAATAGACGGCATATCCTATCAGAAAATATACATGGAGGACAAGCCAAAGTATATAACTTTTATTCATTCAGAAGATGCCGAAAGCCTGAAATACCTGTCACTGTTTTCAGTGGCTGTCTCAAGCATCAGAAAGTACCATGATGAAAAGTTCAGCAAGAGTTATTTTATAAAAAGGGTAATCAGCGAAAACATTTTTTCCGGTGATATTGCTACCATAGCAAAGGAACTACACATTCAATTTAATGCCAACAGGGCGGTGTTCCTTGTAAAGACTGAAAAGGAAAAAGGCGTGTATCCCGGGGAAATTCTTAGAAGCCTTTTTCCCGCCAAGTCAAAGGATTTTATAATCACCATCGATGATGAAAACACTGTTTTGGTCAAGGAACTGAAAAGCAGTGAAGATTACGGTGAAATAGAAAATATAGCAAGAATAATTCTGGATACTTTAAATACCGAGCTCATGGTAAAAGCTTATATAGGTATAGGTTCGGTGGTGGAGAGTTTAAACGAACTGGCCCATTCATACAGGGAAGCAGAGACGGCTCTTAGCGTGGGCAGAATATTTGAAAGCGACAAGTTCATATTCAGCTATAACAAGCTAGGGCTGGGAAGGCTTATATATCAGTTGCCCGTTCCGCTGTGCCGACTTTTCCTGCAGGAGGTTTTCAAGAAAGATTCACTGGAAATCCTGGATGCTGAAACAGTCTCCACCATTAACAAATTCTTTGAAAACAACCTGAATATAAGTGAAACATCAAGGCAATTGTATGTTCACAGGAACACACTTGTATACAGGCTTGATAAAATTCAAAAAATGACAGGACTTGACCTAAGAAAGTTTGATGATGCAATTATTTTCAAAGTATCCATGCTGGTTAAGAAATATCTTGACAATAAAGACGAAATTTCCTAGAGTATCAGGTTATTTAAAAGATTCATAAAGTTGCACAAAGAAATCTAAAGAATTATAATATAAAATAACTAGGACATGCCCTTGTTGAACAAGAAATGGTTCTGCTATGCGTATTGATGTTCAGGAGCGGACAACATTTATGGTTGATTGGTTTGATTTAGTTTAAGCAGGTTTAATTCAGGTAGAATTAATTTAAACAGGAATTGATTTGAGCAGAATTAACCTGAGTGGAATTAATTTGAGTGGTTAATTTGAGCAGTTAAATTGAGCAGAATTAATCTAAGCAGGACTAACTAAAGTAGACTATATTTGAATTAACTTACTCTGAATTGGGGAGAGTTAAATTGGTAGAATTCAGGAATGTTACAAAAATATATCCCAATGGTACGGTAGCACTCAAAAATGTCAGTTTAAAGATTGAAAAGGGTGAATTTGTTTTTATAATAGGTCCCAGCGGTTCGGGAAAATCCACTCTGATGAAGTTGATTATGAAAGAGGAGGTTCCGACCGAAGGGGAGGTATATGTAAACGGCTATGAGGTTTCAAGCCTGGACAGGTATGACGTCCCATACCTTCGGAGAAGTCTTGGAATTGTTTTTCAGGACTTCAGGCTGCTCCCCAATAAAACTGTTTACGAGAATGTGGCATTTGCCATGCAGATAACTGAGGCATTACCAAAGGAGATAAGAAGGCAGGTACCTATGGCCCTTGCACTGGTGGGTTTGAGCAGGAAGGCAAACGTCTATCCTGCGCAGCTTTCAGGGGGCGAGCAGCAAAGGGTTGCTTTGGCCAGGGCTCTTGTAAACAATCCGCCGCTGCTTATAGCGGACGAGCCTACCGGCAATCTGGACCCTGAGACATCGATGGAAATAATGAGATTATTGTGTGAGATCAACCACAGAGGGACTACCGTTATTGTTGCAACTCATGAAAAGTCTATTGTTGATGCATTGAAAAAAAGGGTTATTGCCCTTGATAAAGGAACAATAACACGAGACCAGCAGAAAGGAATATATGCAAATGAAGTTAAGAACAGCCAAATATATAGTTAAAGAAGGCATATTGAACATATATAAAAACAAGCTTATGTCTCTTGCGTCAATAGGCATAATTATTGCCTCTTTATTGCTGTTTGGCATTTTTTTGTTAATAGTTCTGAACCTCGATCACAACACAAGAACACTGGAAAGCATACCTCAATTGGAAATATTCTGTGATTATAAACTGGATGAAACATTGGTAGGAGACATTGAGCAAGCCATACGTGAAGACGACAGGATATCGGAGTACAGGATGGTCACAAAGAAAGAGGCTTTTGAAAAGCTGAAAGAAAGGTTTAAAGGGGATGAAGATATCCTGGATGGCTACGATGAGAGTTTTCTGCCGGTATCTTTTATTATCAAGCTGAAAGATCCACGGGACAATACCGCAATAAAAGAAAAATTTGAGAACATGAACAAGGTTGATTCCGTTGAATGCCCTCAGAAATCCATTGAGCTTATTTCAAAAGCATCAAACTGGATAAAGGTTATCAGCGGCGTACTTATAGCAGTTTTGCTTGTAATTTCGACGGTTATTATATCCAATACTATCAAACTTACAGTATTTGCAAGACGCAAGGAAATTAGTATAATGAAATATATAGGGGCGACTGACTGGTTTATTCGTTGGCCTTTTATTGTTGAAGGAGTTATAATAGGAATTATAGGCGCTGTTGCAGCATTAATTCTCAGCAGCTACGGCTACAGGGCAGTTGAACTTAGACTGGGGAATGATTTAAGCAGTGTAAGCATGGGATTTTTTGAAATGTTGAAGTTTAAAGATGTTGCACTGATACTTGTGCTGTTTTATTCCTTCTTGGGAGGTGTTGTGGGGGCTATTGGCAGTGTAATGTCCCTTCGCAAACACTTGCGCGTTTAGTGACGGAATTTATTGGTAAAACTCTTATCGGGAGAGTGTGAACGGATGAGGAGACTGAGTAAAGCATTTCTGTGCGGCCTGATATTTGTATTTTTAGCAGTTTCAGCCGTGCCTGCAATAGCAGCAAATGACCTGGACCAGGCACAAAGAAACAAAAAAAGCGTAGACAGTAAATTAAACAGCGTCAAGGAACAGAAGAAAGAGCTGGAGAATGAGAAAAAAAAGATTGAGCAGGATAAGGCGTACATAACCAAAGTAAAGGAATCTGAAGAGAAGGAATATGAAAAGTTACTGGGTGAAATAGAGCTTATTGAAAAGGACATAGAAGAAATAGAAAAGGCCGTTCAGCAGTCTGAACAGGAACTTGCTCAGCAGCAGGAGGATTTCAAGGTAAGACTGAGGGCGATGTATAAAAATTCTAAAAAATCGACCCTTGAACTGTTGCTTGAATCAAAGAATATTACCGAATTTTATGAAAGACTGAAATATCTCTCACTGATAGCAAAGAGTGACAGGGAGCGGATAGAGGCTCTTAAAATTGCCAAAAGAGATGTAGAATACAAAAAGCAGCTTAGAGAAGGGGATAAGCAGCGAAAGGAAAATGAAATAAACGAGAAAAAGGAGAGAATTGAAGAATTAAAGCTTTCAAGCAGAAGCCTTGAGGAGCGGCTGAAAAAGAGCCAAAGTGAACTGGAAAGGCTCGAAAAGCTGGAAGATGAACTGCTTAAGGAATCAAAAGAACTGGGCGAACTGATTAAGAAACTTTCGGCAACAAAAAGTAAGTATACAGGCGGTACAATGCTGTGGCCGCTGCCGAGTTCAACCAAAATAAGTTCGTATTTCGGTATGAGGGTTCATCCAATCCTAAAGGTAAAAAAGATGCACACGGGATTAGACATAGGAGGTACAAAGGGGAAGGAAATAGTAGCAGCAGCTGACGGAACCGTTATACTTTCGGGATACTCGGGCGGTTACGGGTATAGAGTTGTTATAGACCACGGAGGCGGAATATCTACATTATATGCTCATGCCAGCAAGCTTCTTGTTAAAGAGGGAGACAAGGTAAAGAGGGGCGACACGATAGCGTTGGTAGGAAGCACAGGCCTGTCAACAGGGCCGCATCTCCATTTCGAGGTAAGGGTAAACGGTAATCCCGTCGACCCGCTGAAGGGATATTTGAGCAAATAATACAAATAACAAATATTACGCGAATGACAACAGCAACTACATATTGGAGCAGTAAATGAAGATGTTTAAATATTAAGCCCGGAAAAAATCCGGGTTTATTTATATTTTATATACAGATAAGCATATGCTATACTGTATATGCCTGATTATATTGAGCCTGGTTATATGAAACCATCCTGTGTTGAGGTTAAGTTATATTAAGCCAGGTTAAGTTATGTTGAAAAGATACAATGTACTTTAAGCCAGCTATAACAGCTATAATATACTTATCGTAATATGCTTGGCTATAATGGGCTTAACAATACATAAATGCGCTTAATTATTATGCGCCTGATTATAAAATGATTAAGTTAAAGTAAGCATAATTAAATTAAGGTTAATTAAAGTAAGCTTGATTAAAGTAAACTTAATTAAGGTAAGCTTAATTAAAAATGTGCCTGTTTAAATAAGCTTAATTAAACAAGCATAAATAAAATATGCTTAACTTAAAATATGCTTAATTAATGCAAGATTAATTAAAATGTGCTAATGGCTTGTTATTACTAGGTTTGGGAAAACTGCCATAGATATACTTGAACCGGGGGAGTGTTGAATTTGAGCAACAATAATAAAAATCTTGTTATTGGTATAATTATCATTGTGATTTTAACATCATTAACAACATTTGTAATATCAGGCGTGATCTTTATGGGCCTGAACAGGCTCAACCCTGTGTACAGCATCTCATTTGACCCTAAAAGTGTTGATATTGAGAGTATCAGGAAATTTAACCAGGTAAGAAATATTTTGAAGGAAAATTATTACCAGGAAATAGATGAAGATACTTTGCTCGAAGGGGCGGTAGCCGGAATGGCATATGCCACCGGTGATGTATATACGGTGTATTACACAAAGGAGCAGATGCAGAAACTTATTGAAATGTCTACCAAAACCGAGGAAACTTATGTAGGTATCGGCGTATCGGTAATGATGGACAATGACGGGCTTTTGACGGTTGTCGAACCTTTTGAAGATTCTCCGGCAAAAGAAGTTGGAATATTGCAGGGCGATAAAATAATAAAAGTTGACGGCGAGGATGTCACAGGCATAAAAGATATGGACCTGATTATTGATAAGATAAAAGGGCCTGAGAACACCAAGGTTAATATCACCGTGATAAGGCCTTCTGAAGGCAGGCCCATTGATTTCGTAGTCACAAGAAAAAAAGTTAAATATGCAATTAATTTAAGAAGCGAGATAATAGACGGAAACATTGGATATATAAGAATCAGGTCCTTTAATGACAGAAATATAAGCAGTATATTTGAAGAGGAGTTGAATAAGCTCATTGCAAAAGGGATAAAGGCGCTCGTTATTGACTTAAGGGACAATCCGGGCGGTTATTACGATCAGGTATGCAAAATTGCAGACATGCTGCTTCCCAAGGGCATAATCGTTTATACGGAAGACAGAAATAATAAAAAGGAATTTGAATACTCTGATGCAAGGGAACTTGACATGCCTATTGCAGTATTAATAAACGGCAACAGCGCAAGCGCTTCCGAGGTTTTGTCGGGGGCTCTGAAGGATCATAACAAGGCTGTTCTGATAGGAACAAAAACCTTTGGAAAAGGATTGGTGCAAAGCGTAAAAGTGCTTGAAGACGGCTCAGGAATCAAGTATACGTCGGCAAGGTATTTTACCCCTTCGGGTACCTGCATACATGGCATAGGTATAGAACCAAACATTGAAGTACCGTTGCCTGATAAATATAAGGGCGTACCTGTGTCTCAAATACCAAAAGGGGATGATGTACAGCTTCAGACTGCGTTAGAAATACTAAAAGGTAAGTTGCAGCAGTAAGCAATAGATAAATTGCGTAAATATAAGTAGATAAATTACGTAATTATAACAGTATAAAACTGTATAAGTATAACAGCAAAAAGTTGCATAAGAACAGTATAATTTAAACTTATTAGCAAGATGCAAAAACAATCCAATCAGCCCGTATAAAAAAAGTTATTCTCCACAAACTACCATATGGAGGTGGAAGAGCGTGGAGAAAAAGAAAAATAAACCAAAGAACGAAGACATGCTTAAGTATGAAGTAGCAAATGAACTTGGTCTTCTTGAAAAAGTATTGAAGTACGGCTGGAAAAGCCTGACTGCTAAAGAAACGGGCAGGATTGGAGGGTTGATTACAAAAAGGAAAAAAGCGATTCAGTTGGAACAAGAGCGGCAGGCCTGATAAAAGGGCTGCCGGGTGTGAGGTGGTTCAGATTTACAACGGTTTTGCGGCAATATATGACAGGTTGATGGGGGATGTGGATTATAGCCGCTGGGCTGATTATATAGAAGAAATATTCAGGCTGAACAATATTAAACCAGTCCTGGTGCTTGACCTTGGCTGCGGTACCGGAAGCTTTTGTACTGAGATGGCAAAGCGCGGATACGATATGATCGGCGTGGACCTTTCGGTGGATATGCTTTCCGTCGCTTCTGATAAGGCCCATAAGTACGGATTGAATATTCTTTACATTAATCAGGATATGACGCAATTTGAACTTTATGGGACGGTTGACGCCGCAGTTTGCCTTATGGACAGCATAAACTACATAACCAGCAAAAGAGGCCTTAAGAAACTTTTTAAGAATGTGGAAAACTATCTTAACCCCGGCGGCCTTTTTATATTCGACATCAACTCATGTTACAAGATTGAAAATATCCTTGCGGATAACGTATTTTACAGTGTAGATGATGAAGTGGCTTATATATGGGAAAACAGGTATGACAGGCAAAAAAAGCTGTGTACCTTCGACCTGACTTTCTTTGTAAGGGAAGGCGATTTTTACAGGAGGTTTGACGAAATACACAAAGAAAGGGCTTATTCAGTGGATGAAATCAAGGAATTGATAGAAAATTCAAACATGGAAACCGTATCAGTATTTGATGAACTTTCTTTTTCAGCACCAGGAGAGAATAGCGAAAGGATATTTTTTGTGTGTAAAAAACCTGTAAAATAAGTTCAGGGGGAAATAATTTGGGGTTTTTTGAGGAAGTATACAGGGTAGTTAAAATGATACCCAGAGGAAAAGTAGCCACATATGGCCAAATTGCAAGGCTGATAGGGCAGCCTCGAAAGGCAAAAATAGTGGGCTGGGCACTTCATTCAAACCCGTATGAAGGCATTGTTCCATGCCACAGGGTTGTGAACAGGGATGGCCGGCTTAGTGGTGCTTTTGCTTTCGGAGGAATGGGACAGCAGAGAAAATTGCTGGAAGCGGAAGGAATTGTTTTTAATGAAGACGGAACGGTGGATTTGGGGAAATATTTATGGAACCCGGATTCTGAAAAAGCGCCGGATGCGTGATTATTAATGGGATTTTAATTGACATTATATAGAATAGTGTGTTATACTGTGTATGGTTTAGTTAAAGTATATTAAGGTTGTGTGATTTTGCAAGCAGGTCTAGCAGGTCTGGTATGTATCTTCGGCTTCTGTTCTTCAAATTCGCACTTCTTAATACTCTAACTAAATTGAGTATTTTTCAGGAGGAATTTAGTAATGGAAAAAGGAAAAGTAAAATGGTTTAATGCTGAAAGAGGTTTTGGTTTTATTGAAAGGGAAAATGGAAATGACGTATTTGTCCATTTTTCAGCTATAGTTATGGACGGTTTTAAGACCCTTGAGGAAGGAGCTGAAGTGGAGTTTGAGGTTGTAGAAGGCGCAAAAGGACCTCAGGCTGCAAATGTTCATAAGATATAATTAAACGGTAACAAAAGTTTGCAGGCTTTGACATAGATTCAAGTGGCAAGCGAAAGGCCCCGGTACGAATGTAACGGGGCTTTAAATTTATGTTCAAAGATGAAAAACTGAAGTATAATATTTAAAGTACAAAATTTAGGAATAATATCTTTGAAAGACAGTTAGTAAGTCAGGGAAGGGCTGAAGCATGAAGGATTATTTTGTCAGGGCAATAGCAAACAATGCAACAATTCGGGCATTTGCAACGGTTACAACGGAGACTGTCCGCAAGGCACAGCAAATACACAATACATCTCATGTGGTTTCTGCTGCCTTTGGAAGGACACTTACAGCGGCAGTTATGATGGCAGGTATGATGAAGGATGAGGGTAGCTCTGTAACAATACAGATCAAGGGCGATGGCCCTATAGGAGGCATAGTCGTCGTATCCGATTCAAAATTAAATGTAAGGGGTTATGTGCACAACCCTACGGTTGACATACCCTTGAATGATTTGGGCAAGCTTGACGTAGCAGCCGCTGTCGGCAAAAATGGATATATGAATGTAATAAAGGATTTGGGGTTAAAAGAGCCTTATATAGGCTACATTAAACTTGTATCCGGTGAGATAGGAGAGGATATCGCTTATTATTTCGCCTATTCCGAACAAGTGCCGTCTGTAGTTGCCCTTGGTGTTCTTGTAGATGCCGACGGCAGCATTATAAGCGCTGGAGGTTATATAATACAGCTTATGCCCGGAGCCGATGAGGACGTGATAGATTTTCTTGAAAATAAAGTGCGTTCCGTAAAACCTGTATCCACATTGTTATCTGAAGGGAAAAGGCCTGAGGATATACTTGACATCATACTGGGTGAAAAAGGGCTTGAGATTCTCGAGATTGCTCCATGCGGTTATGCCTGCAACTGTTCGAGAGAGAGAATGGAAAGAAACATATTAAGTATCGGTGAAAGTGAAATTATGGACATGATAAGGGAACAGCACGGTGCTGAGCTTAGTTGCCACTTCTGCAACAGCAAATACTATTTCACCGAAGAGCAACTTTTGGAGCTTCTGCGCAAGGCAAAGGAAAGGTAGAAGAATTTAAAAAGTAGGTGAATAACGGAGAACAGCAGAGATACAGAAAGGTATGACATATTAATTTAAATGCATTCAATTTGTTTAGATATTGACTTTCAAACAATATTTTTGTATACTGAGTTATGTCGCTTGTGCGATGAAGCTTCGGGCGTTTAGCTCAGCTGGGAGAGCACCTGCCTTACAAGCAGGGGGTCATAGGTTCGAGCCCTATAGCGCCCACCATATATGGCCCGGTAGTTCAGTTGGTTAGAATGCCAGCCTGTCACGCTGGAGGTCGAGGGTTCAAGTCCCTTCCGGGTCGCCAATTTTTTATATCTGCCCAGATAGCTCAGTTGGTAGAGCAGAGGACTGAAAATCCTCGTGTCGCTGGTTCGATTCCGGCTCTGGGCACCATGAAAAAGCACTGTGGAAGAAGATCATTTTACCTGTGAGAAGTATCTTTCCTTTGGTGTAGATGTTTAGAATGTGCGGGTTTAACTCAGTGGTAGAGTGTCACCTTGCCAAGGTGAAAGTCGCGAGTTCGAATCTCGTAACCCGCTCCAAATTTAAAGAAAAAAGTCTGATGATGGAGGTCAGGCTTTTTTCTTTTACATATTTCCTTCCTTTTTGTGTAACAATATTTTTTTACGTTCAGACCTGAAAAGAATATATAAGTGTTTAAAGAAAAAGTTTATAAGCAAAAAATATGGGTATAAAAATATTGGCAGCAGTTGCGATAGATAAAATTGCATATATTGCATATAATGTGATAAAAACTGTATTTAAAGGGAAAGCTAATTAAAATAGGATTTTTTTGTTATTTTTTTCTATTTGAATTTTTCATAACAATTGGTATAATTGCTTTATTAATATACTTGAAGTGACAATTAAATAAAATAACTAATAGTAGTAGACTTATAATATTTTAAATTGTTAAACAATTGGCAATAAATTTTGGTATAAAAAGTAATAATCTGTATTAAATTGACAAAAAATAAGGGAGCGAAGGGTTACGAAAAGTAAGCCAATTTAAGGAGGAAAAAGCTCATGACAAAAAGGGTCGTTATTGTCGGTGCGGGTTATGCCGGAATTGAAGCAGCCCTTTCATTGAACAAGATGAAAAAGAGAGATTCGGTGGAAATTACCTTGATTGACAAGAATGACTACCATACTTTATTAACGGAGATTCACGAAGTTGCAGGAAACCGAGTTTCTGAAGAAGCAGTCCGTATACCGCTGAACAGAATATTTAAATATACGGATGTTAATGTAATTTGTGACAAAATAGACAAATTTGATTTTGAAAACAACAAAGTAGCATCTGATAAACGTGAGTATCCCTATGATTACCTTATACTGGCAATGGGAAGCAAGCCGAATTTCTTCGGTATTCCAGGGCTTGAAGAACATGCTTTTACCTTGTGGTCCTTTGACGATGCCGTAAGGATCC
>JAMOAC010000192.1 GCA_023621975.1 Bacillota bacterium
AATGACGAGAAGGAAACACCCGTTCCCATCCCGAACACGGAAGTTAAGCTTCTCAGTGCCGATGATACTAGGCTGGAGACGGCCTGGGAAAGTAGGTCTCTGCCAGAAATATATTCCTCAATAGCTCAGTCGGTAGAGCATGCGGCTGTTAACCGCAGGGTCGTAGGTTCGAGTCCTACTTGAGGAGCCATAAAAAAGGAAAGGCATAAATAAATATGTCTTTCCTTTTTTGTTTTGTGCGCCGGCATGGTGTGTGCTAATATGGGTGGTAACCAGGCTTAATGGGCGGCAACCTGACCCGGCAACCTGACGGTGAAGGTCAGCTGCGGTCCTGACAGTGGGTAGCACTTGATAGTTGGTAAAACTTATTATGTGCATACGTTAAAAAAGTTGATATGATTAAATATGTATATATGATAATATGATTGAAAATGTCTATATGATAAAGAATGATAATATGATACGATAAAAATGATAATGTGATTAAGTCATAAAAAATGCTTTAAGCTGATAATATGATAAAGCATGAAAAATATGTTAAAAAAATTATAACGTGATATTAAACTGTTTATATGCTTAAATAACGGTTAAAATTATCGTAATAGCTTGTTTTCAATATCAATATTTGATATGATTGATAATTAGCATTACAATAAAAATGCTTAAATATTAAAAAATGAGCTTAGAGGTGCGTATGATAAACAAAAAGACATCTATAATAATTATAATTGCTACTATATTGGTGCTGGGTTCAATAATACTGGCAGTTAGTCTTACAGGAAAAGGCAAGGATAATAAATCGCCGGATAACAATAATATAAACGATCAGGATCAAATGTACATAGATGAAAACGGATCGGAAGATACTGATAAACCAGGGGATAACAAAGAAGAAAATACCGGTGATAAAAATAATTCGGAAAGCGGTAACACAGGAAACAGTGATCAGTCAAACAATAATAATCAGGAAAACAACAATTCCGGAAATGACCTCGGAGATAAAGGAAATGATGACAATGATAAAAGCGAAAATGACAGCTCCGGCGATGTTACCAAAAGAGAGATAAAGCCTGTAAAGGTAAGGGCTTTGTATCTCTCGGGCCCGTCAGCAGGTAAAAGCAGTATAATCGATAAAGTTATAGAACTTGCCAAAACCACTGAGCTTAATGCTGTGGTAATTGACGTAAAAGAGGCTGGAGTTGTAAATTATAAATCCGATGTACCTGAAGTCAAGAATAACGGGCTTTATGTCGAGTACTATGACCCGGCAAGCCTGATAAAAAAGCTGCATGATAACAATATATATGTTATTGGCAGAATTGTATGCTTTTTGGACAACGGATTAGGTACAAAACGTGCAGATCTGGCAATTAAGAGGAAAGACGGCACTCCCTGGAAAGAGGGGAGATACGGTGTATGGGTAAATCCATATAACGAAGAAGTCAGAAAATATAATATTGATATAGCAAAAGAGGCAGTTGAAAAAGGATTTGATGAAATACAGTTTGATTATGTCAGATTCCCTTCAGGCACAGGGAATAAGGTTGATTATGGAAGTGACGTTCCTACAAAATCAGAAATTATATGCGAATTTTTAAGAACGGCTAAAAGAGAACTGAACGGAGTATTTGTTTCTGCAGATGTATTCGGCATAATATGCCTTGATAAGAACACAAAGAATACAATCGGGCAAGATCTTGAGACTGTAGGCCTTGACATAGATTACATATGTCCCATGGTATATCCTTCCCATTATGCAAATGCTTCAAAGAATCATTATACCGGTAATGGAGTAGGACAGAACATTAACGGCATTTTGTTTACAGCCCCCGATCTTGAACCGTACAAAGTCGTGTACAATACACTTCTGGTGGCAAAAGACAGGATTTCCAAAGTTAATGGTTATAAAGCGAAAGTTAGGCCGTATTTACAGAGCTTTACTGCAAGCTATCTGCCGAAAGGATATTACATGGCTTATGGAGCTGAAGAAGTAAGGCAGCAAATAAAGGCAGTGTATGATGCAGGGTTTGAAGAATGGATTTTGTGGAATAGTGAAAACATATATCCAGACGGTGCCTTCGAGAAGAAGTAGATTTCATGAACCTGTTTTTATGTTATAAAAATAAATTTATAGTAATAGTGGGGGTTTTTTATGCACAAAAGATTAATCTGTTACATTGCATTACTTGTGGCGACTATAATGGCAGCGGGTTTGTTCTTCACTGGTTGTGGCCAGAAACAGGCAGATCCAGGCATTCCGAACACTGAACAAGATGAAAACATTGGAAATGAAACAGGCGAAAGCAGCAATTCCAGTGAAGAGCAAACGAAAAATGCTGACAATGGTTCAAAGAATGGTGAAAATAACGGAGAAACAAATACTGGAGAAGACGAAGCAAATGCAGGGGATAATGAAGCAGACAGAAAAGACACTGACCCGGGTAGCGAAGATAAAGGTAATGAAAATAGTGACGACATAACAAATAAAGACAATAACAACGGAGGCTCCAGGCCAAAGAAGAAAGATATACAGGTAAAGGGTTTATATCTGACGGGGTGGACTGTAGGTATAAAAGAAAGGCTTGATCACTATATTGAACTTGCCAATACGACTGAAATAAACTCATATGTAATTGATATCAAGGATGACGACGGATTGGTTGGTTATGAGTCAGCCATTCCTGCAGTGAGAGAAATAGGAGCTTGGACAAAGAAGTATGATGTGGATTATGTGTTAAAGAGGCTTCATGAAAATAACATTCATGTAATTGGGCGTATAGTTTGTTTCAAGGATCCATATCTCTCTTCAAAAAGGCCTGACCTTGCCATAAAGGATACGAGAGGTGGATTGTGGAAGGAAAAGAACAGCAACGGCCAAATGATAACATGGCTTAATCCTTACAATAAAGAATCATGGCCGTATCTGGTAGATATCGCCAAGGAAGCCGTTCAAAAGGGGTTTGATGAAATACAGTTTGATTATGTAAGATTTCCGAGTGGTGACAGGAGGTTTATGGATTACGGCACAATTGACAAGAAAAAATATGAGGCAATAAATGAATTTCTGGCATATGCAAGAAAGGAAATGCCTGATGTCGTATTGTCTGCAGATATTTTTGGTATAGTTTGTGAAGGCGAGGGAGACAGTGAGGATATAGGCCAGTACCTGGAGCTTATCGGGAAAGACCTTGAATATATATCACCTATGCTGTACCCGTCTCACTACGCTTTAGGCCAGACGGTGAACGGAATTAAATTTGCAAAACCTGATCTTGAGCCATATGCAGTTGTTTACAACAGCCTTGTAAAGGCAAGGAACAGGCTTTCCAAAGTAGACGGATATACACCCGATATCCGGCCGTACCTTCAGGATTTTACCGCTACGTGGATTGGCAAGGGCAATTACATGGAATACGGCCCTGAACAGGTGAGGCAGCAAATAAAGGCTGTTTATGATGCAGGTTATAAGGAATGGATACTCTGGTCAGCCAGAAACCGATACAGTGAAGCCGGGCTGCTGAAAGAATAATGATGACAGTGGAGTTAATTTCAGTGAAAAATTCACTTCTTCAATAAAAAAAGTGAAAATTTATATTAATAAAAAGGTCTGAATCAATTCAGGCCTTTTTTAACTTAATTTTGCCGACTTACCATACTGTACTGTTATACATTACTGAGACGGAAATGTTATACTATGTGGAACCGGAGGAACGACCAGACAGGTTTCAGCAATTAACGACGTCAGGATTAAGGATGGAGTTTCAAAGCCTGGGATTCAGCAAATAAAAGCTTGGGATTTACAAATATACTTGATATAATTTTTTAAAATATGAAGGGAATTTATGGAATGTGAAGAATATAAATCATATATTTAAAAGTACTATACGAAATAAACGGCAATTTGATATGAAGAAGCAAAACTTTTTGGAAAATATTGCATATGAAGAATATTTTATTATTATATGAAGGATGACTCAAGCAAGGTCATAGCTATTATGACTGAAGACATAAAAGTGACTGAAAAAAGAGGAGATGATTAATTATGAAAAAAATGCAGAAACTGCGCGTAAGCAGCAACAGGAGATTTTTGGTGTACGAAGACGGTACGCCTTTTTTCTGGCTGGGTGATACAGCCTGGGAGCTTTTTCACAAGCTTGACAGGGAGGATGCTGAGCTGTACCTCCGCAACAGAGAAGAAAATAAATTTAATGTGATACAGGCGGTGGCATTGGCTGAATGTGACGGATTGAATACGAAAAATGCCTACGGCAGGACGCCTTTGCTTATAAATGAACAAGGTTTATATGATCCTACCAGGCCTGATACATCCGGAGATTACAGTTACTGGAGCCACGTAGACTATATTATTGACCTGGCAGCCGAATACGGCCTTTACATTGCGCTTCTTCCAACATGGGGCTGTTATTTCAACCAGGGACATGCAAAAAGCCCTGTGATTTTCAATAAAGAAAATGCATATGAATATGGAAAATGGATAGGCGACAGGTATAAAGACAGGGCAAACATTATTTGGGTTCTCGGCGGTGACCGCCCTCTCGAGACAAGGATGCATTTTGATGTGGTGAACGGGATGGCAAGGGGAATTAGAGAAGCTGACAGCGGCGGGCATCTTATGACATTCCACCCAAACGGCTACAGATCATCCTCATTTCATCTCCATGATGAAGAATGGCTCGATTTCAACATGATACAGAGCAGTCATTCTGCACAGAACCTGGATAACTATAATTTCGTAAAATCGGACTATGAAAAAGTGCCGACCAAACCGACCCTGGACGGAGAACCGAGGTATGAAGACCATCCCATAAATTTCAATCCTGAGAACGGGTATTTTGATGATTATGATGTCCGGCAGGCAGCCTATTGGGCTGTATTTGCAGGGGCATTCGGTCATACCTACGGACATCACAGCATCTGGTCCATGTGTACCGAGCAGACGGAAAGTAAAATAATGCACTGGAAAGATGCCTTGAACCGCCCGGGTGCCATGCAGATGAAATACTTGAGAGCCCTGATGGAATCAAGGCCTATTCTTGACAGGATACCGGATCAGGAACTGCTGGCTGAAAACTATCGGGGAGCTAACCATCAGCAGGCAACCCGCGGAAATGATTATGCATTTATTTACAGCCCCTACGGCCTGAAAATCAAGGTTAAAATGGGCAGGATAACGGGTGATAAGGTCAGGGCAAGCTGGTATAATCCCAGAACGGTAAAAACAAGTTATAAAAACGATTTTTAAAATACCGGTATCGTGGAATTTATGCCTCCTTCCAGCGGGATAAATAACGACTGGGTATTAATATTGGATGACGCATCTAAAAATTATGAGTTGCCATAAAAATTGTGACTGCATAAAATTATAAGTATTATGGCTGCTTTATTATGCGTTGCCATAATACATCCACATTAATTATGACCTTGAAATTAGCCGGTTCCTTTGATTAATGCAAAAGGTTTCCGGCTTTTTTATGCGTTTTTTCATGCAAAATCCCATTACAGGGACATAAATAAGTCTTTAGACCTATAAAAAATTAGAATACTGATATTGACTTGCAGCATATAAATGATACAATATACTGTGCTAGGAAAATTATGCTATACTAAATGTAGTAATTAACAGTAAAATACCTAAACAAAAATTTTTATTTTTATGCCATAAATATTCTATTCTGGCTGTACAGATGTGATGAGTAAGCTAATGAAAACTTTGGAAAAAGTACTCATTCTATGAAAACACGATAATACCGTGTTTATGTAGATGAGTAATGAAAATACTAAGGGGGATGCCTTATGAATTTATCCAAAAATGCAATTAAAGTTCTGGAAAAGAGGTACCTTAAAAAGGACGAAAAAGGCAATTTACTTGAAGACCCGGAAGGTATGTTCAGAAGAGTTGCAAAGGCCATTGCGGCTGCTGATGCCGAGTACGTTTCTCCTGATGAGCTTGAGAGAATTGAACAGGAATTTTTTGACATGATGTCCAATCTTGAATTTTTACCGAATTCCCCAACTTTAATGAATGCCGGAAGGCCTTTGGGGCAGCTTAGTGCATGTTTTGTACTTCCTGTGGAAGATACAATGGAAGGTATTTTCGAAACAATAAAAAATGCTGCTCTTATACATAAAAGCGGTGGAGGTACCGGTTTCAGTTTTTCAAGGCTAAGACAAAAGGGGGCATCCGTTAACTCAACCGGCGGCGTGGCAAGCGGACCCGTAAGTTTCATGAAAGTCTTTAATGCTGCTACCGAAGCCGTTAAACAGGGTGGCACCAGAAGAGGAGCCAATATGGGAATTTTGAGAGTAGACCACCCGGATATAAGGGAATTTATTACCTGTAAACAGGATAATTCCGATATAACAAATTTTAACATAAGCGTTGCAATAACTGAAGAATTCATGCAGGCGGTTGCCAAGGGTGAAATGTACGATCTCATTGACCCAAGAAACGGCAAGTCTGTGGGCAAGGAAAATGCGAGGGAAATTTTTGACATCATAGTGGACAATGCCTGGAATAACGGTGAGCCAGGGATAATCTTTATTGACAGGATTAACAAAGACAATGTTGTTCCTGAAGTAGGGGCCATTGAAAGCACCAACCCGTGCGGTGAACAGCCGCTTCTTCCTTATGAATCCTGCAACCTGGGCTCAATCAACCTGAGTATTATGGTTAAGGAATCAAGAGGAAAACTTACGATTGACTATGACCGCCTCAGGAATACGGTCAGAAAAGCAGTGCATTTCCTTGACAATGTAATTGACGTTAACAAGTATCCCCTTCCTGAAATAGACAAGATGACCAAGGGGACCCGCAAGATTGGTCTTGGAGTAATGGGATGGGCTGATTTGCTGTGCAAGCTCAGGATACCATATAACTCACAGGAAGCCCTGGACCTTGCTGAGAAAGTAATGGGCTTTATTCAGGAGGAATCTAAGAAGAAATCCGCTGAAATAGCTGAAAAGAAGGGTGTATTTCCTTTTTATGACAAAAGCATATACAAAGACAGCGGCATAAAGCTAAGGAATGCCACGACGACGACAATTGCTCCAACCGGTACTTTAAGCATTATTGCGGGAGTATCCAGCGGGATTGAGCCATTGTTTGCAATTTCTTACATAAGAAACGTTCTGGATAACGAGGAACTAGTTGAAGTAAACCCAATATTCGAGAAAGTAGCTAAGGAAGAAGGGTTCTATTCCGAGGACCTGATGAGAAGAATTGCAAAAAAAGGATCGATTAGAGATTTCGCGGAAATACCTAAGGCAATAAGGTCTGTATTTGTAACTGCCCATGATATATCACCGGAATACCATGTAAGGATGCAGGCTGCATTCCAGAAATATACCGATAATGCTGTATCAAAGACGGTAAATCTTCCGCACAGCGCCACGAGGGATGATGTAAGAAAGGTTTATATGCTGGCCTACGAAACCAACTGCAAGGGAGTAACCATATACCGTGACGGAAGCAGAGAGAGCCAGGTTTTGAATATAGGCAAAGTAAAAGGCAAGGAAACGGAAAAAGGACAGCAGAATAAAGCTGAATCAGGTGAATGTATTACGCATATTTCCCCAAGGACCCGTCCTGAAATAACTACCGGGTTTACGGAAAAAGTAAGAATAGGATGTGGAAACCTCTATATTACGGTTAATTATGACGAACATGGAATTTGTGAAGTGTTTACCAATCTGGGCCGTGGCGGCGGATGCCCGTCCCAGTCTGAAGCCACGAGCAGGCTTGTGTCAATAGCGCTCAGATCAGGTATGGATGTAAAATCCATTGTTGAGCAGCTCAAAGGGATACGGTGTGCTACTACAATAAGGCAGAGAGGGCTGAAAGTCATGTCCTGCCCTGATGCCATAGGCAGGGTTATCGAGAAGGTAATGAAGCTGCAAAACGGAAATAACAGGGACGATGAACTTGCACTGCTAAATAAGATTGCTGAAATGGAAGACGAAATAAGTGCAACTTTAAATAACCGTGAAAAATTCTGTCCTGAATGCGGAAAACCGGTTGAGCATGAGGGCGGATGTGTAGTGTGCAGGAACTGCGGATATTCTAAATGCGGATGATTCCTCATTATGCAGCAAATCACAGCACAGATTTGTAACGATGGGTGTTTATAGATTCTCAAACCTCCAAAAAGGCAGGATAGCAATATTGCTATCCTGCCTTTTTTGTATTGGTGGCCAATACCGCTTTACCGGTGGCTAATGCTACTTTACCTGTGGTGGAAAATATTGCTTTATTGGTGGATAATACTACCTTATTGATGGCCAATACTGCCTTAACGGCGTCTGGTACCTCTTGAGTTCGTTCCTGAGCTTCAATATATTTGTATCTTTATTGATTAATACATATTCAATGCCTGCCATCTCTGCCCAGTCTATTAATTGTTCGGAAGTTACGGCATATGAGAATACGGTATGGTGAGCACGCCGGCATATATCCATGCTTCTGCCGCCGTAGCAAGGGAAGGCTGGGCTTCCAGAGCACTTTTGCTACAGGGAGCCTGGGCATTGCTTTGTCGGGCTTGACAGCTGCCACTTCATTTATTATCAGATTCATACCATGCAAGTCCTCAAATGTAGCAGTGAAAGCACCAAAGCCGCCCTCATCAGGAAATGCTTTTAACTCAATCTCAATGCGGGCTTGTTCACGAACCGCTTCATGTGACAGTCCCGGAACCTGGACATCTTCCGGAATGTCATATAAAGATGCGCATATATCAATGAGTTCGTCAACTTCCGAATCGGAAACGGGGGATATTCATACGTGTAAACATGAAGCCGTATTCACGGTCACCATGTGCTGATTGGTTAAGATTCGTGAAATTCATGTCGATGCTGTCCCAGGGAATGCAACGGTTAAACTGTGTATGCAGGTGAAGCAATGACTTGCGAAGTTCTGAAAGACCTGAAATCCACATTTTAGCAGGAGAAAAAATGTGCATCCAGGTAATTATTCCTGCACAGTTATCATCGGAATTTGCTTCCCTCAATAGTTTCCTGGTAGCATCGGAAGCAGTTACAACAGGTTTGAATACAACTTTATACGGTATTGCGGAATCACCGCTAAGCCTGTCTGAAATTATCCTGGAGTGCCTGTCAACTTCTCTGATGGAGTCCTCACCGTAGAGATGCTGACTTCCTGTAACAAACCAGAATTCATACCCTTTTTTATTCATGACAATTAACTCATTCCTAACGATTAAGGTTGTATGCACAAGTAATATTACTATTATAATACCTGGTTTAATGATTAATTGCAATTGTTACAGAAAAAAGTTGATATAGAGAAATATATTAAATTAAAACAGCTGCAGGAGAAAAATTGTTCAGTTCTTGAAAAAACGGAAATGTTATTATATTATTATAAATGTAATTATTCACAGATGTATGCACAAGTTGGATGACATGATGTGATGAGAAAATATGTGCGGTGAAGAAAATCAGGCTAAATATTTAAAATTGAAAAAGTATATAAAAGATGAAATACTGATGGGCAGAATAAAGCCCGGGGACAGGATCCCTTCTGAAAATGAGCTTGCACAAATGATGTCTGTCAGTCGCAATACGGTTCGAAAAGCCATATCCACCCTTGTCAATGAAGGCTACCTTTATACCGAGCATGGAAAAGGCACGTTTTGCAGGGACAGGAGCATAACGAAAAAAAATTCAAGAAATATCGGAGTTATAACTACATATATTTCCGAATATATATTTCCTAAAGTTATTCAGGGCATTGACAACGTACTTGCGCAAAACGGATACAGCATTATACTGAAAAATACCGACAATGACGTCAATAAGGAAGTAGTGTATCTTGAGGAACTGCTGGACAAGGATGTGGAAGGCTTAATAATTGAACCGACAAAAAGTGCTTTATTTTCATATAATTTGAATTATTACGAGGCACTTGACAGGAACAACATTCCATATGTATTTATTCATGGTTATTATAAACAGCTTGAGGACAGGTCTCAGGTGCTACTGGACGATGCAGAAGGCATGTACCGTGCTGTAAATTATCTTGCAGAGATTGGGCACAGGCATATTGTAGGTATATTTAAAGCTGATGACATTCAGGGCATAAACAGGCACAGAGGCTATGTCAGGGCACTGGCTGAGCACAGTTTACAATATGACCCGGAATATGTTATATGGTTTCATACTGAAGACAGGCAAACAAAGCCCGCTTCTGAATTAAAATCGATGATAAGCGCGGGAATGCCTGTTGATGCTGTTTCGTGCTATAATGACGAGGTAGCGTTCAGGATATACGAATTACTTAAAGAAATGGGAAAAAAGGTACCGGAGGATATATCAATCACGGGATTTGATGATTCATACCTTTCTGTCAACTGTCCTGTTAAGTTAACCACTGTGAGCCATCCCAAAGAAAAACTTGGGGAAATTGCAGCGCAAGTTCTGATTGATATGATCCATAACAATGATTACAAGAGCAATCCTGTAAAAAAGATAATCAAACCAGAGCTGATTATACGGGATTCGTGTATAAGAAGATATGCATGAGAGGATAAAATAAGATAAATATAAGATGAATACAAGATTGATAAGCGCAAAAGATATATGCAAAAAATATACAACAAAATATATGCAAAAAATATGCAAAAAATATAGAAGTAATATGCAAGAGGGTATATAAGAAGAGATGTAAAAGCAGATATACATATGCATACATGTATAGACAGACATGTATAAGTAAATATGTATAAGCAAATTATGTATGAGGAGATGTATAAGCAGAGATAAGTAGGTATATAAGCAGATATATAAAAGCAGATGTGTATAGGTAAATGTGTGTAAGCAAATGTGCATGCGCAGAGATGCGTAAGCAGATATGTATAAACAGATATGTTTATTAAGATAGGTATAAGATACGTTTCATAAGATTATAAACAGATGGGAAAATATGCCTTAGGAAAACATGTACAAAAATATACGTATAAAAAATGTATAAAAATAAAGAAGTATATTAAAGGATTAGTGTTAGGTACGATAAGAGCAATCATAAGCAATTGTAAAATTTTGCTTCATAATAAGTAAATGAAAGAGGTGTGTTTCTATGAACAAAAAGTATTCAATAGGTGTGGATTTCGGCACCCAGTCCGGCAGGGCCGTCCTGGTTGAGGTGGCAACCGGAAAAGAGGTAGCGTCGGCAGTAAAACAATACACTCACGGTGTAATGGATGAGTACCTGCCCGACGGAAAAACAAGACTTGAACCCGACTGGGCATTGCAACATCCTCAGGACTACCTGGAAGTATTGGAAGTCACCATACCTGCTGTCTTAAAGGAAGCAGGCGTAAGCCCTGATGATGTAATAGGCCTGGGAATAGATTTTACTTCATGTACAATGCTTCCTATTGACAGGGAAGGGAATCCGTTATGTTTTCAAGATAGATTTAAATCCAATCCACACAGCTATGTGAAGTTATGGAAGCATCATGCAGCTCAGGATGAGGCCAATAAATTGAATGAGATAGCCAGGGAACGTAACGAAGATTTCTTAGACCTTTACGGTGGGAAAATATCTTCGGAATGGCTGATACCTAAAATATGGCAGATACTTAATGAAGCACCCGAAATTTACGATGCTGCACATAAATTTATTGAAGCCGGAGACTGGGTAATATTGCAGTTGACGGGAGAAGAAAAGAGAAACAGCTGTGCAGCAGGTTACAAGGCTATATGGAATAAGAGGAAAGGTTACCCGTCTAAAGAGTTTTTCAAAGCACTTGACCCAAGGCTTGAAAATCTTGT
>JAMOAC010000269.1 GCA_023621975.1 Bacillota bacterium
CCTTTCTGCTCTTGCTACTGCTTTCTGGAAACGAAATTTGTGGATCGGAGTAGCAGTAATGGTTTTTATAGCATTGGCTAAAATGAGCTGGAGCGTAGCTTTCGGAGGCGAATCGGGAAAAGCAGTATTTGTTCCGGCAATGGTAGGATTATTAATATGTATTCTATTGATATATATAGGATTTCGAAGGATGGAAAAGAGAAAGAATAATTAACAACCGCTAAAGGTATGGAGGCAGAGTCAATTCCTATAAAGAATTACAAACAACTTTAAGAATAAGAACGTTACCTGGAAATTTGTAAAAAAGCAACGTTACATATAGTTTCGTAGCGTTGCTTTTTTGATATAAATGTTAGGAAAGACGAAACTTTTCATATGAGAGGCTTCTCATTAACAAAATATTATGTTATAATAATACGAGAACCTTCTCATATCGCTAGATGGAGGTATGATTATGCCAAAGGAAACCTTCTACAACCTGAGTGAAGAAAAGAGGCAGCGGATATTTCAGGCTGCGGTTA
The DNA here is from genome assembly GCA_023621975.1 of Bacillota bacterium. The sequence continues at coordinate 522 of JAMOAC010000269.1, forward strand.
GCGAATTTGCATCGCATAAGTTTAGCGAGGCATCTCTTAATCGAATTGTCAAAGCAGCAAAAATACCATGGGGCAGTTTTTATCAATACTTTGAAGATAAAGAAGATCTTTATCTTTACGTAATAAAGGAAATGTCAAAATACAAATGGGACGCCCTTAAACAAGCGGGTGTTGAAAACATGGCTGGAGATTTTTTTGACACGATCCGGGAAAAAATTGCAACTCTCATTGCATTGAGAAAGCGTAATCCGGATTACGCGCAGATTGCCCTACTGCAAGAAATGGATGATGATGATTTTGTTCGGAAGGTGCGGGGAGACTCAACAAAACGCTGGAAAGAGATCATTGAACGGGATAAGAAACGAGGAATAATAAAATCGGAGATTGATGCTGATGTAATGATAGATATGTTTTACAATTATGTCTTGCTGAATTTCTACAAGGTCGGGCTGGATGAAGAAAAATTCATGGCCACACTGGACGAAGCCATAAAAATAATGCGGGAAGGTGTAAGTGTAAAATAAGGAGGGGATCGCAAGTGGAAAAATATATTATTGACCTAAAGGACAATAGGGCGTGCGAACTGTCTATTTCTGGGGGGAAAGGCGCCAATCTAGCCAAGCTGCACAACATCCCAGGTATCCCTGTACCCGATGGATTTATTGTTAGTGCTCAGTGTTACAGCGATTTTGTTTTGTCTATGCCGGGAGTAAGAAAACTGATAGTTCAGCTTCAGGGGATTACCGTAGAGCAAACTGAAGCTATATCGCAAGTCAGTAAACAAATAAGGGAAGAAATTGAAAAGTTTAGCTTTCCTGAAGGGATTACAGAAGAAATTAGTGAAGCACTAGCAAAGCATGGCTATTTACTGCCATATGCGGTGCGCTCCAGTGCCACAGCCGAGGATTTGCCCGGGGCTTCCTTTGCAGGGCAGCAAGATACATTTTTAAACGTTATCGGTATAAAAAACATTTGTAGGGCCATTGTCAAATGTTGTGCATCTCTGTTTAACGAGCGGGCTGTCGCTTATCGCATAAAAAATGGTTTTCCCCACGATAAAGTAACAATCGCCGTAGTTGTGCAAAAAATGGTTCTTCCAGAAGTATCCGGCGTAATGTTTACTGCCGATCCCATGACTTCAGATCGCTATACAACTGTTATTGAAGCTGTTAGGGGCTTGGGGGAGGATTTGGTATCAGGGCGTAAAACCCCATTTGAGTGGAAACTGCGGGAAGGCAAGCTGCAAAAGACAAGTGAAGGAGAAGGGGAAATGCCCCTTGAAGAAAAGCAACTTTTGGAATTGGCTGAAATTGGCAAACGCATCGAAAAGGCTTTCGGCTGCGAACAGGATATAGAATGGTGTTATAACAAAGATGGTTTTTATATGGTTCAGGCTCGCCCCATCACTACCTTGTATCCTCTACCGCCAAGTCCAGATGGATATAAACATTGTGCCATATCTGTGGGGCACCTGCAAATGATGACTGACCCAATTTTGCCTTTAGGTTTGTCTATGCTCAAAAAAGCAAGGTTTTACAGCTTTTTTGAATTAGGAGGACGAATGTATACGGATATCACATACGATCTTCGAAGGATGAAAGGGCGCAGAGCTTTCTTGTCGGAAGCTAAGATCAAGGATCCACTGATGTATAATGGGCTGCAAGACATCATTAAAAGGAAGGAATATATCAAAAACATTCCCAAAGGTCCCAGCAGTGCAATTTCCCTTGAAAACATAGCGGCCATTATTTGGCGGGCTATCAGTGCCTATTTCCTCGGTGATGAGGCGGACATCGACGCCTATGTCCGAAGACAAAAAAATGCGATAAAAACTGTACAGAGCAAATTAGAGTCGCTTTCAGGGGTAGAAGCCTTGCAGTTCATACTGGACGACCA
>JAMOAC010000128.1 GCA_023621975.1 Bacillota bacterium
CATGTTCCCTCCACATTTATCCATACTTCGATAATATACACCAGCCCACGGGTCAGCTAAAGGCTTTTCTTATCTTAAATTTTTTACCTCAAATCCCTGGCGTAAATTTACTTTAATATGTTAAAAACATTAAATTATCATATCTTCAAGCTCTTTTTTTTATTTGCAAAGTTTATTTTCTTTATTTATCGAAGAATGTTGTATATGGGAAACAAGTCCTTCTAAGATTCGTACAGCCTATCGGTATCAATTTTATAACTGAAGGCTGAGATTTATAATTTAATACATCAGCTTCAATCTCAATAGGAGATTCATCCCATGGGTAAGATTCGTTATCCTTATTTTGTATCAAACGGAAAAACCTCTTTTGATATTCACTCTCCTCAATCTTAAGTACATAGTTCCATTTTTCTCCCTCAGCTGGCACGCAATCCATATCATAGAAACCTTCTAATTTGTATTTGCGTGTTATTTTCCAGTCTTCCTTAATCTTCAGTGAATAAACGAGAGGTTCCCGAACAACCGCACAACTTCCATCAACTGCCTTTTCAATCTTTATTTCACTGGGCAGATTCAATAAAATATTATCCTTATCCCTCCATTCCCGGTTTATAACAGCAAAGCCGTCCACAACAGAATAATTTATTTCATTTCCATTCACCAAAATTGTAGGCTGTGTGCACCATTTTGGCAGCCTTAACCTGACAGTAAAACACAAATTACTTGAAAGCTTCAAATTAAAACTAATCCTGTTTTCAAATGGATATAATGTTTGTTCTATGATTTCTATATCTGTTCCGGATATATTAGTTGTCATATGGCATGGCCCATAATATACAGCGGCTAATCCACCATCTTCAGATTTAACCCACATATTCGAAATATAATGGGGCATTATTCTTCCTGCATTGGCTATGCAGCATACCGCGGCATCGTCATGGGTAGACGAATAATCCCATCTTTCTCCATCAGCTTTGGTTGCTGAATATAGATTATCGGCAGAAAGATAACCTATAGCTTTACCATTGCTCAGTCTGGCTGCCATTGCTGCGTTAAACAGCAATCGCTCCGCCATATCCACATAATCTGTATCACCGGTCATTATAAAGGCTGTATTCAAGCTCAAAAACAGCTCAGTAGTTGCACAGTATTCATACCCGGCCTCCGGCAGAGGAACACTCTCAAACAGTACAGCCTTTATATCTTTATATTTACGAACTTCATCCTCAGGAATAGTTGCTCCTATCCATTCATCAGACTTACATGCTCCACTTATACCTATATATTTTTTTATCTTGTTGTACGCATTCCGATAGGCTATCCTGTATTTTTCCTCGCCAGTATACTTGTAAAGCAAAAGAGGAATTCTCAAATGTTCACATGTGTGAACACCATGACTTAAAAAAGGTCTTTCAGCATCAAGAATATGACCCAACTGAAGATCGTCATACAATGGTAAAGGAGAAGCAATTGATGAAAAGTCATCATAAAGAAATACGGAAAATTCTAAAAATCTTTCTTCCCCGGTAATCTCATAAAGGAGCAACATAGGTTCAATTATTGACAACCCATGGGCTGGCCCACAATCATCCCCAATTGCAGTATAATATGATCTTCCCCCAGCTTCAGGTCCATATTTTGATACAGTTAATCGAGCGCACTTGTAAACAGCATCAAACACTTCTCTATCTCCGGTAGCTTCATAGTAGCCAAGCATAGCCAGCATAATCCTGCTCTGGCACCAGAGTTCACCGTCGTTTTCATTTGAAATATATCGGCAATCAGGTTGATATATCCCTATATAACCATCTTCTTCCTGGTGTTTCAAAATATTCCTTATGTACTTTTCCGCCTTATTACGCGCCCATTCTGAATTTGACAGAAATGCAGTTCTTATAAAACCATCAATCCAATTGCCTTCAATCTCACCATCCCACCATGAACTCCAAAAACCTTCTTTTGCAAATCTAACCCTGTTGGAACCAAATATATCAGTTGAAGCCTCCTTACAATATTCATCCAAGTGACCTACAAAGCCATCAATATCCCTGCTTATGTACTCACCAATCCAACCACCTGGCATAATTTCCGTCAATTTTAAACTTTTAAAAACCCTTTCCCCGTTGTTTTGCATTATATCTCCCTTTCTAGCATTTTTCTGTCATTGTTCGAGCAATTTTGACTCCTTCAGTGAACCGTTTCCACCGGACAGATTGTATGTGTCATCATTGTTCAGACTGAACAAGTTGGGTGTAATCAAACAGGTTAATATAGCATATTCTCTCTGTATACTTCTACAGCATATTCATAATCATTGAACTCAACATTAGTTGATATGGAATGATCAGAACCAAAAAAGTATCGTGCGCCAATGGATTTCATATCCTTAATGAGCCTTGTAACCTCTTTTC
>JAMOAC010000516.1 GCA_023621975.1 Bacillota bacterium
GGGATGACCGGCGTATGTTCTATTCAATATGTTGTAGAATCCAATGGGGGAGTATATCCCTGTGATTTTTATGTTATAGATAGGTGGTACCTTGGGAATCTTAGGGATAAAAGTTTTGCTGAAATAGGATATTCCGAAACAGCTAAAGAATTTGTAAATGTATCAAGACATATTGATCCTAAATGTAAGGAATGTAAGTGGCTTAACTTATGTAGAGGTGGTTGTATAAGGCATAGTGAGCCTTTTATTGCCGACATGCCTGGGTTAAACTACTTCTGTCCCTCATATATGGAGTTCTTGGAATATGCAAGTCCCAGGTTAATAGAGTTAGCTAGATTGTTTACAATTAACATGGGAAGGTATTAAATCCGGAAATTAAAAGGGTTTTGAGTATTTCGTAAGGCGTGCACAAAATATGTTGCAATTTTGGTAAGTTGGGTTATCATCATATTAGCAAAAACTATTGATGTGTTAACGAAGCTTGAAAAAGCGAGGTCAATAAATTCAGTATACATACATTAAAAGGAGGAACAGTTGATGAAAAAAACAGGCTGGGGTTTTATCGGAGCGGGCGATATTGCCAACAGGTTCATGACAGGATTGATACAGGTACCTGATACTTATTTGGCTGCCGCATATTCCAGGACCTATGCCAGGGCAAAAAGCTTTGCCGACAAATATAATGCCAAGGTTTATGCCACCCCTGAAGAGATGATTGCTGACAGGAATGTTGATATCGTGTATGTTGGCACACCCCATACCGTACATAAAGAAAATACGCTGATGGCTTTAAGCATGGGCAAGCCTGTGCTATGTGAAAAACCAATGGCTCCCAATGCTGAACAGGTATCGGAAATGATTCAGACAGCAAGGCAGAAAAAAATCTATCTGATGGAAGCTATGTGGACAAGATTTTTCCCTGCCATGGAAAAGATTCGTTCCTGGCTGAAGGATGGCAGAATCGGCAAGGTTCAGCTTGTAATCGCAGACTTTGGCTATTACGAAAGGGAGAATCCCTCACATATAATATTTAATCCTGATACAGCAGGAGGCAGCTTACTGGATGTAGGCGTATATACGATTGCGTTTGCATTTATGGTGTTTGGTAAAAAACCCAACAGGGTTACCGGGCTTGCGGATATGACTTCAACCGGTGTGGATGCGGCTATGGGCTGTACCCTGGGGTTTGAAGGCGGCGGGCTTGCACTGCTGTATTCAGCCGTAAACACGGATACCCCGCAGGAAGCTCAAGTCATAGGCGAGAAGGGCCGGATAGTCATTCCCCGATTCTGGAGCCCGAAGGAAGCACATCTTTACCTTGGAGATAAATTGGAAGAAAGCTTCAAACAGGAGCATGCAGGTGATGGCTATCAATTTGAAATAGCTGCAGTCCTGGAGGATATTCGAAAGGGCCGCCTGGAAAATGAACTGATGCCTCTGGATGAATCCATTGCCATAGCTGAAGTAATGGATGAACTGAGAAAGCAGTGGGGCCTTGTGTATCCCTTTGAGTGATACAAGACAAAGAAGACTAAATAGCATGAAATTTAGTCTTCTTTTTAAAATTTCAAGGTGTTATACCATAGATATGCAAGTGCTAAAATGATATGATAATTATATATATCTTTGATGCAGAAAGCTTGGAGGAATTTTGAGATGGATGAAAAGATGTTTGATTTATTGGAAAAAATATATATTGAACTCCATGAAGTAAAGAAAAATTTTGCAACCAAACACGATGTGGTCAGAATTGAAAATAAAATGGACATTAATCACAAGGCTTTGTACGACGGTCATAAGCAAAGTATTGAGGGTATCACCGAAATAAAGTATAAATTAGATGAATTAACCAAGAGAGTGGAAACTCAGGAGATTAAGTTACAGGCATTGAAATAAACCCACTTGAGCAGTTTGTTTTGAAATTCCTTCCGCTATCGATTGCACCATTATCAAAATATCAAGATGATGGTATAATCAATAGACATGGGAGGGGTGTAGGAAAGGTGGAGCAGCTTAAACCTTACGCAGGAAAACGGATAACTGAGAAAAAGATTCGGGAAATCCTGAACATACAGGATTACCAGGAGTATTATAAAGTTATGCAGCATCTGCAGCAGAATCATTTGATAGAGCCGGTTTTGTCTTCCGGTTCCAACGGCATGAATCCGCCTTTGTTTAAAAGGTATCGTGTACAAAAGGATGAAAAACGCTATGATGATATACTGCCTGAAATAAGGTTGCTGCACACTTCCTTAAATGTCGAAGGTTACTTAAACCAACCTGAAAAATATGAGGAACACAAGGGTTGGATCATACCACTTGACAACTGTCTGAAAGAAAATAAGGAGCTGTTGGAAACCTCAGTGTCCATCAATGAAAGATCCTTTCAGATATTTCA